>NZ_JANIDX010000003.1:0-279343 GCF_026385485.1 Bombella pollinis | reverse complement strand
ATTTTGATATCAAAACAGTATCCGCCAAAAGAGCCATTAACTGCAAAGGGGGAAGCAGAGGAAAAGAGCCAAACGAGGTTATTGTGAAGAATTATTGATGTAATACAGAGCGTTCCAAGATACTAAAAAACTCCCTTAAAGCTGCCACATACCAGTCTCACCATAAAAAAACCGCCCCTATAATGAGAGGGGCGGCCTTATACGGCGTAATACTACCTACATATCAATGAGCGCGCGTCATCTCCAAATAACGCTCCCTGCGGGATGGCAGCAAATCCTCTTTAGGGATTGCCTTCACAGCGGCCAAAGCCTCTGCGATGGCCTCACCAACACGGTCAATCGCCTCGGCAGGCATACGCTGTGCACCACCAACAGGCTCCTCAATAATCTGATCAATCAGCCCTAATTTCTTCAAATCATGAGCTGTCAATTTCAAAGCTTCAGCGGCATTAGGGGCCATCTTCGGGTCCCGCCACAAAATAGAAGCCGCCGCTTCTGGCGAAATAACCGAGTAAATCGCATGTTCTAACATCAACACACGGTCCCCTGCGGCAATGGCAATCGCCCCACCAGAGCCACCCTCACCAATTACGGTAGCAATCAACGGCACTTTTACTTGCAGGCATGTATCAATCGCCCGCGCAATCGCCTCGGCCTGACCGCGTGCCTCAGCATCAATCCCCGGCCATGCGCCAGCAGTATCCACAAAAGTGAGAATCGGTAGGCCAAAACGCTCTGCCAGACGCATCAAACGCTGCGCCTTACGATACCCCTCTGGCCGTGCCATCCCAAAATTATGACGCAAACGGCTCTCTGTATCAGAGCCACGCTCTGTGCCAATCACCACAACAGGCTGACCCCGAAAGCGCGCAAGCCCCCCGATAAGAGCTTGGTCATCCCCAAAAAGACGATCCCCCGCAAGAGGGGTGTATTCTGTCATGAGGGATTCGATGTAATCCAAAGCGTGAGGCCGCTGTGCATGGCGTGCAACTTGTACCTTCTGCAATGGCGTTAATTTGCCATACAAAGTGCGAAGCTGCTTATCCGCCTTTTCAGACAGACGGGTCATTTCCTCATCAATATTCAGACCATCCAGGCCGGCCCCATTTTCTTGGCGGCTAACCTGACGAAGTTCACCGATCTTGGTCTCAAGCTCGGCAACTGATTTTTCAAAATCTAGGAACTGGCGCATACCCTGCCCGATAGCACGCCAAGAGAGCCTAAAATAGCCCTTATTTGCATTTCCTAACGAGAAACTCGTCCCCTCATCCCCCTCGTCCTAAGGGATGATATTGCCGAACTGTTTCTTTCAACCGTTCTGTCATCACCTGTGTGTAGATTTGCGTGGTCGTAATATCAGCATGACCTAACAACATCTGTAACGCTCTAAGGTCAGCACCGCGATTGAGCAAATGTGTGGCAAAGGAATGACGCAATACATGCGGACTAACCCGTTGCGGGTCTATTCCCGCTTGAAGCGCACAAGCGTGCAAAATCTTATCAAAACCCTGCCGGGTTAAGGGCTTTTGGGGGTTACGACCGGGGAACAGCCACGGGCTATCCAACACGCTATCATAAGCTATCAAGGCCTCTGCCGCTTCTCGCGCAGCATGAGAGAACGGCACAAGCCGCTCCCGCCCGCCTTTGCCGCGGATGGGCAACATCCCTCCCTTATGACGCACTGCCTGCGCAGGAAGGGTGAGGAGCTCGCTAATCCGCAGGCCCGTTGTATAGAGCAGCTCTAACGCTACGCGAGCCAGTAAATCGCGCCGCACATCAGCATGGCCACGCGTGCCTTTCTCTAACAGTTTTTGCACCTCAGCTTCGCTAAGCGGATGAGGCAAGCCCGCCTGATAACGTGGCGTTGCTTGGCCTGCTGTAAAATCATCCTCACGCACACCCATTTGAAGCAAAAAGCGGGCAAATTGTTTAAGGGCAGAAAGCCGCCGCGCTTGTGTGCGTGCGGCAAGCCCCGCGCGCCCTAACGCCGCAAAATAGGCGTGAACACGCATTGCTGGCACTACAGCTACGGACTCCGGCGCACACCAACGGGCGAAATCCTCCAAATCAGCGCGATAAGCTTGCCGCGTCTTTTGAGCCGCCCCGCGCTCGGCCAACATCGTCTCCAAGAACGAATCTATAAGAGCCGCAGACTCCACCATAAAAGTGCGATGCTTCAATGCCCTCCAACAGGGGGTAGCTCCGGCAAGCTTGCCCCCCCGCTTATCTGTGCTGGCGCGCTAGGTGCAGCATGGGGCACTAAGTCATGATGAACCATAACAGGAGCAGGAGCATGCTCCCCATGCGTTAAGATATAGCCGCCCCCTGCCAGTATAATCAGGACCAATAAGGCCACAGCCAAACGCACAATGACTTTCATAAAATCACTCCCCAAAGGATATGACACGCTTATAAAGGGAAGAAGCCATTTTAAAAACCCTCCTTCTCCAACATGCTCTTAAACATAGAGGAGACCTACCCCCGCCTCTTTAGCCGTGATAGAAAAACGCTATGTCGCACTCTCCTTCCCCGCGCGCTTCGTCAGAGAAGCCCCCTTTTCATATTATTGTGCTTGTTGGCCTCATGGGGGCTGGCAAAACCACGCTAGGCCGCCAACTTGCCCACTATTACGGTATCCCTTTTATCGATACTGATGCCGAAATTGAAAAAGCAAGCCGCCAAAGCATTGCAGAAATCTTCTCCCAACATGGAGAGGCCCATTTCCGTGCGGGAGAGCATCGGGTCATACGCCGCCTCCTCAAGGGGGGGCCATGTATCCTTGCCACAGGCGGCGGAGCGTGGATGCACCCACGCACCCGCGCCCTTAGCCATAAACGAACAGACATTTGCACTATATGGTTGCATGTCCCCATGCCAACCCTCCTCAAACGTCTCCTCCATAATCGCCATAACCGGCCTCTCTTAGCCCAAGGCGACCCAGAAGCAACCCTCCGCCGCCTCGCCCAAGAGCGTTACCCTTATTACGCAGAGGCCGACCTTATCATCGAATGTGGAGATGAAAGCGTGGAACACGCCACACACACCATCACAACCCAACTCGCCACAGCCACACCACCGCATCATGTTCCCGTTACATTGGCAGGCCATAGCTATGAAGTACTCACCGGCCCTCAGCTTTTGCATGATGCAGGCTTACGCATCCGCCCTCACCTGCCCAATAACCGCGCTGTTATCCTCACAGATAGCACGGTCGCCTCCTTGCATCTCGCTGCGCTAGAAGAAAGCCTCACCCGCGCTGGCATCCATTTTGCCACCATCACCGTACCGCCCGGGGAAAGCAGCAAATCCCTCAAGCGATTTGAAGACGTCATTGAAACGATTCTCGCCCAAGGGATAGAGCGCGGCACAACCATCATAGCCTTTGGCGGTGGTGTTGTAGGGGATCTTGCTGGCTTTGTTGCTGCAAGCATTTTGCGCGGCGTACCCTTTATCCAAATCCCCACCACATTGCTTGCTCAAGTTGATAGCTCTGTCGGCGGGAAAACCGGCATCAACGCAAAAGCCGGGAAGAATCTCATCGGAGCCTTCTGGCAGCCTAACCTCGTTCTAGCTGATACAACCGTGCTGGACACACTCCCCCCACGCCAGCTCGTAGCGGGGTATGCAGAAATCGTTAAGTCAGGCTTAATTGCGGATGAAAGATTATTCGCATGGTGTGAGCAACATGGCCATGCCGTCTTAAAAGGCGACCCTGCCGCTCTAGGCGAAGCGGTACGCCGTGCCTGCCTCTTTAAAACCGGAGTCGTACAAGACGATGAGCGGGAATCTGCCCACTCTGGCGGGCGCGCCTTGCTTAATCTGGGCCATACCTTCGCCCACGCTTTTGAGGCCGAGTTTCATTATGATGGGCGGCTCTTACATGGGGAGGCTGTATCTATCGGCCTACATATGGCTCTTGCTCTTTCGGTCAAAATGGGACTCGCCCCACAAGACGATCTCGCACGCCTAGATGCCCATCTACATAAGCTCAATATGCCTGTAGGAAAGGCCGACTTGCCCCATAATCTCAGTACAGCGACTCTTCTGGCACATATGGGGCGGGATAAAAAACTCCGCGAAGGAAAAGTAACCTTCGTCCTCCTCCACGGCATTGGCAAAGCCTTCACCTGTCGTGATGTCGCCTTGGAGGATGTTCGCGCTCTCCTTCTTGCCGAAGGGTTCGCCCCTTAATCAATCTGTGTTCAATTAGACACAGTATCTACTTCTTCGCAACAGAGATGCCTAAAAGCTCTTAACTTTGAGGCATCTTTCCCCTAAATCAGACTCATCGGCCGCGCTGGCTTCACACGGTGATCATTCCGATGCCCGCCAACCGTAATGGCCGTATGTTACACAATGTTAAGGACTGATGAAGTAAATGCGTATTCGTAATGCACTTCTCGCCATGACCTCGATGGTGGCTCTGCCCTCCCTCGCCATGGCCAGCACGATCACCGGCCCGTATGTCGATATGGCAGCCGGCTATAACCTGGTTCAGCACCAGAGTGCCCGCGTTGGCACAGGCCGCAGCATCAAGCGCGATGCTACGCAAGACTACGGCAAAATGCACTCCGGCACAGGCTTTAACGGCTATCTGTCCGCTGGTTATGGCTTCGGCAACGGCCTGCGTGCTGAGGTTGAGGGTAACTACAACCAGACGCATATCAATCGTCTGACAGGCACCTTCGCTGATGGTGGAACACGTCACGCTCATGGTAAGAGCGAAGGCTATGGCGCGTTCGTCAACGTCCTGTATGACATTGACCTCGGCATGTTCGGCCTGAACAACTTCCCTGTCACACCGTTCGTTGGTATCGGTGCTGGCTATATGTGGCAGAACTACCGTAAGGTTTACAACCGCGGCACAAACTATCCTAACTTCAACAACACCACAGGTGGCCTCGCTGCTCAGGGTATTGTTGGTGCGGCTTACGACATCCCAGGCGTTCCCGGTTTGGCTCTGACCACCCAGTATCGTTTCATCGGTCAGGCTGGTTCTTCAGGGGGGGGCTCCAACGGCCGTCACTACCTGCATCATGACGGTGAACGCGGTGATCGCGTTGGTTATGGCACACGCTATACCCACCAGTTCCTCTTCGGTGTTCGTTACGCCTTCAACAGCGCACCGCCAGCTCCGCCTGCTGCACCGCATGTTGTCGTTCCGCCGCCGGCTCAGGCTGCTCGCACTTACCTCGTCTTCTTCGACTGGGATAAGTCCAACCTGACAGGTCGCGCTCGTGAGATCGTTGCTCAGGCTGCTCAAGCTTCCACACACGTCCAGACAACACGCATCGAAGTTAACGGTTACACCGATAACTCCGCTGCTCATCCTGGCCCGCGTGGTGAGAAGTACAACATGGGTCTCTCCATCAAGCGCGCTAACAGCGTGAAGGCTGAGCTGGTCCGTCTCGGCGTGCCTGCTACAGCTATCGACATCCACGGTTACGGCGATGCCAAGCCGCTGGTTACAACAGCTAAAAACACACGTGAGCCGCAGAACCGTCGTGTTGAGATCATCCTGAAGTAAGTTCAGATGAACACTCAGCGGACCATCTAAGGTTTGTGAAAGAGGGCACCTCCGGGTGCCCTTTTTTGTGGGCTTTTTATCTCTAAAACCGTTCTAGAAATCCTTACGTCTAGAGCCAAGCTATGCTAAGCCCCTAGCTATTCCATCCCTCACAGCGTTGGCACCTAAAAGAAGCAATGCACCTCATCAAACAAAACTGGCAAAAATATTATCCCCTCCTCCAACGGTTCTTCTATTTTGGTATCGTTGGTGCGATAGGCTTCCTGGTAGATTGGGCTACATTATCGCTCTTTCGTCATGCCCTTGGCCTGCGCCTCGCCGCTTTGCTTGCTTATATTGTGGCCTCTAGCAATAACTGGTTGTTAAATCGTTATTGGACATTCCGCGACCGTTGCCGCGAAAGCTATACACTTCATCACCAATGGGGACGATTCATCCTCGCTAACTTACCCGGATTTATCATCAATCGCGGAATTGTGCTGGCTCTGTTCAGCCTCTGGCCCCTTACACGCCATTATACTTTTATCGCCCTTCTTTGCGGCACGGCTGGCGGCATGTTCATCAATTTCGCCTTCTGTCATCATTTCGTCTTTCACAAAAAGAAAGACTAATCCGACTAAGAATCCTGCCATTTCCAATAACGCGGGAATCCTCTAACATACGGAAAGCATTCCTCCTTTCCGCCCTTCGGACTTATAGGCTCATGATCAGCACCAACGATATCCGCTCTCAATTCCTCAGCTACTTTGAATCTCACGGTCATCAGATTCTACCCTCTGCGTCTCTTGTGCCACAAAATGACCCATCCCTTCTTTTTACCAATGCGGGGATGGTCCCTTTTAAAAACGTCTTTACCGGGCAAGAGAGCTTACCCTTCAAGCGTGCAACAACAGCCCAAAAAGTCGTCCGGGCGGGCGGGAAGCATAACGACCTTGATAATGTTGGCTATACAGCCCGGCATCATACTTTCTTTGAGATGATGGGTAATTTCAGCTTTGGAGACTACTTCAAAGCGGAAGTGATTGAATTCGCTTGGACACTCCTAACCAAGGGCTTCTCCATCCCTGCGGAAAAGCTGCTTGTTACTGTCTATGCAGATGACCATGAAGCCGCAGAATTGTGGAAAAAAATCGCAGGTCTTACGGACGAAAAAATCATCCGCATTGCTACCTCTGATAATTTCTGGCGCATGGGCGATACTGGCCCTTGTGGCCCCTCCTCCGAAATCTTTTACGACCACGGCCCCTCTGTTGCTGGGGGCCCTCCCGGTAGCCCTGATGAAGATGGCGACCGCTTTGTCGAGATTTGGAATCTCGTCTTTATGCAATTCTTTGAGGAAGGTGAGGGCAAACGCTCCAACCTCCCCCATCCTTCTATTGATACCGGCATGGGGCTAGAGCGGTTCGCTGCCGTTATGCAGGGTAAGAAGGATAATTACGATACAGATACCCTCCGCGCTTTAATTGAGGCCTCTGCGGAGTTAATGCATCAAGATGCTGATGGGCGTTTTAAAACCAGCCATCGCGTTGTGGCTGACCATTTACGCTCTACAGCCTTCCTCATCTCCGATGGTGTTCTCCCCTCCCGCGAAGGGCGCGGCTATGTCTTACGCCGCATTATGCGCCGTGCCATGCGCCATCTCCATCTCATGGGCGCGAAGGAGCCCGTTTTTTATCGCCTCCTCCCCGCGCTCATCCAACAGATGGGCCATGCCTACCCAGAGCTAAACCAGCATAAAGCCCTCATTGCTGAGACCATGAAAGGCGAGGAAGAACGCTTCACCGCCTTACTTGGCCGTGGGATGGCTCTGCTGGAAGAGGAAATGGGACGACTCTCCAGCAAAGGGCAGCTCCCCGGTGATGTGGCTTTTAAGCTTTACGACACATTTGGCTTCCCGCTGGACCTTACCCAAGATGTCCTCCGTGAGCGCGGCCATAAAGTGGATGAGGCAGGCTTTGAAAATGCCATGGCTGAGCAACGCCAACGTGCCCGTGCGGCCTGGGTGGGCTCTGGCGATAGTGCTGTAGAGACTGTGTGGTTTGATGCGCGCGACCGCTTCGGGGGGACGGAGTTCCTCGGCTATGTAAGTGAAGCCGCGGATGCCCAAGTGCAAGCTATCTTCCGCGGTAGTGATGAACTCGCCGAGGCAAAAGCGGGTGATGAAGTCGCTATTCTTCTCAACCAATCGCCTTTTTATGGGGAGAGTGGTGGGCAAGTGGGCGACCACGGCACGCTCACAGGCCCCGGTTTGAAAATCGACATCACCGATACGCAAAAGAAGAACGGCACGCTCATCGTGCATTATGGCCGCGTGGTGGAGGGTGTCCTCAAACCCGGTATGGATGTCCATGCCGAAATCGACCATACACGCCGGACGGCCGTGCGCGGGCATCACTCTGCCACACATTTATTGCATGAGGCCTTGCGCCGTCACATTGGCGAGCATGTCACCCAAAAAGGTAGCCTCAACACGCCGGATCGTTTGCGGTTTGACATCAGCCAGCCCCGTCCCCTCACTGAGGAGGAGCTAAAGCACATTGAGGCTGAGGTTAATGCGCGCATCCGGCAAAATAGCCCGGTTGAAACGCGCCTCATGACGCAGGAGCAAGCCATTGAGAGCGGGGCTATGGCCCTCTTTGGTGAGAAATATGGCGACGAGGTGCGCGTTGTCTTCATGGGGGATGAGGATGAGAAAAACCGCCAAGCCTACTCCATCGAGCTTTGCGGCGGAACGCATGTAAACCGTCTGGGTGAGATTGGCCTTTTCCGCATCCTGTCCGAAAGCGGGGTCTCATCTGGTGTGCGCCGCATTGAGGCCGTATGTGGGGCCGCAGCAGAACAGGCTATTCGCACTAGTGAGGACCGCCTTGCCGAGATGGCCGCTCTGCTCAAGGTCACACCGGCTGAGGCTCCCGCTCGTCTTGCCGCTTTGTTAGAGGAGCGCAAAGCCTTAAATGCGCAGATTTCCTCTCTGCAACATAAGCTAACAACGGGGGATGGTGCGGCATCAAGCGAGACAATCAACGGTGTTACGCTTGCAGCCCGCTTCTTGGAGGATGTAAACCCCAAGGACCTCAAAGGACTAGCTGAGGGGCTGCTCAAACAGATTTCCTCCGGCGTTGTCGCGTTAATCTCCGGGGCGAATGAGCGTGGCAGCATCGTCATTGCCATTAGCAAAGACCTCACCACACGTTTTGATGCTGTAGCCCTTGTCCGTGAGGCTTCTGCCCTCATGGATGGTAAAGGTGGCGGTGGCCGTCCCGACATGGCCCAAGCCGGTGGGACTGAACCCGCTGCTGAAGCTGTGTTTGAGATGATTCGCCGTAAACTTACAGAGGGTTAAGGTCTTTTCAGCTAGACGGAGATTAAAAATCTTTTTAAGGGTGCGGAGCGATAGGGCTGTATCTCTCTATCGCTCCACCTGCCATTACGCCATCTTTTATTTTTGTATGAGGCGTCTTAACCGGGGAAACAAAAATATGGTCTTTCACCGTAACACTCTGCTAGAGCTGCTGGATGGCGTGCAGACTTTCGAGAGCGAAGTGTATCCACAAAAGCAGGATCTATTCCAGAGTCTAGCTTACGATCAGACCCCGCCAACCTTGTTCATCACCTGTGCGGATAGCCGCATCAGCCCTAGCCTGATTACACAGACAGAGCCGGGTGAGCTGTTCCTCATCCGCAATGTCGGTAATATCGTCCCCGCCTATGGCAATATGGTTGGGGCAATCGCCTCAGCCATTGAATATGCTGTCGGTGCGCTCAAGGTAAAGAACATCATCATCTGCGGTCATTCTAACTGCGGGGCTATGTCGGCTCTCATCGACTTAGCTACGGAACCGGACAAGCTAAAACATATGCCCACCGTCCGCCGTTGGTTGCATAATGCAGAGGCCGCCGCTGCGACTATTAGTGACCTCCGTGCCGAAGATGTCGGCCCTAAGGATGTGCGCGACCTTGCGGAAGCAAATGTTCGTTTGCAGATTACACATCTAAAAACCCATCCCATCGTTGCCAAAGCCCTCTCCCGTGGGGAGCTAAATGTACAAGGATGGTATTACGATATTAAGAAGGGCCGTGTTTATATTCTTACTGAGGATGCCAAAACAGAACATTCCGTCAAAGAGGCTATCGCTATCCTTAGAAAAAATAAAAACCCCAATGATGTTTAATCATGCCATCATGACAAACTATAAAAACCGCCTGCGCGCGCTCGTAGGCGGTTTTTTATGTGCCATGCTCTTTGGCTTCCTCTCATCCGCTCAAGCCTCTACCCCGCTTAAACTCACAAGCTGGAATATGGATTGGCTCACCCTCCGCCCCGCTAATGACCCCGCCTTACCGCCCAACGTCCCTACCCGGACACAGGCCGATTTTGCTGCCTTGCGCGCTTATGCAGAGAAGCTCCAAAGCGACCTTATCGCCTTTGAGGAAGTCGATGGCCCAGACGCAGCACGACAGGTTTTCCCCCCGCAGGATTATGATCTGTTCTTTGCGCCTGACCCCATCATCCAGCAAGTCGGCCTTGCTATGCGGCGCGATAAGGGGCTGACAGCAACCCTCAACCCGGAGCTTACGGCCCTCAATATACTACAAGAGGGCCATCACCATCCCCTAAGAGGGGGGCTAGACATCACCATCCATCATGGGGATGCCCATTTACGCCTCCTCATCCTGCACTTAAAAACAGGCTGCTGGGCCCAGCCACTGACCTCTAAAAAACGGGCTTGTCGGCTGCTTTATCAACAATTTCACGTCATTGAAAATTGGATTTTAGACCGTCAAGATGACGGTATCCCTTTTGCCATTCTAGGCGATTTTAACCGCCGCCTCACCCCGCTCGACCCACTTATGCAAACCCTGCAAAGCGATGCCCCCCTCACCCTGACCACTGCTGGCTTCTCCAGCCCATGTTTAGGAGGGCGGCAATTTATCGACCATATTATCCTCGGCAACCAAGCGCGGGAGTGGCTTATTGCCGATAGTCTAAGGGTTATGGTCTTTCCCCATACAGCACGGGGCATAACCCTCTCGGATCATTGCCCCGTTTCTGTCCAGCTAGCTTTGCCTTAAGCCTTCTCAACAAGCCCAATCTGCTTAATATCATGGAAGCTGAGGGCCTCATTCATCTCCATAGCGCGATTCATCATAAAGCCTGAACCAGCGAGAAAGACGGGGTCTCCATCCAAATCATCAGCCATGGCACTACGATTGACAGCCGTAAATTGCTCCAACGCCGCCTTTTCGCCCGTAACCCAACGCGCTAGAGTGAAGGGCGTGCTCTCAAAACCAACAGGCACGTTATATTCAGCATTCAGGCGGGATTGTAGAACATCAAGCTGCAAGGTACCCACCACCCCGACAATCGGCGGTGCTCCATCTTGAGGGCGAAAGAGCTGGACAACCCCTTCCTCTGCTAATTCAACCAATGCTTGGCGGAGTTTCTTGGCCTTCATAGCATCATCTAAACGCACACGGCGAAGAATTTCTGGTGCAAAATGAGGCACACCGGTAAAGCGCAGCTCCTCGCCATCGGTTAATGTATCCCCAATCCGCAATGTGCCATGGTTCGGGATGCCCACCACATCACCTGCAAAGGCTTCCTCCACCAACTGACGGTCTTGGGCGAAGAAGAATTGCGGCGTGTGCAGGGCGAATTGTTTACCAACCCGCACATGTTTAAGGCGCATACCACGCGTTAAACGGCCAGAGCACACACGCGCAAAGGCCATGCGGTCCCGATGGTTAGGGTCCATATTGGCTTGAATCTTAAAGATTAAGGCCGTGACATTCTCCTCCGTTGCCTCAACCTCACGCGTCTCAGAGGATTGCGCGCGCGGTGGCGGCCCGTACGCAACAAGCGCATCCAGCAAATCCGTAACGCCAATTTCCTTCATCGCGGAGCCGAAAAAGACGGGCGTTAAATGGCCCTCATCAAAAAACTCTTGCTCAAAGGGGGGCAATACGCCCTCAGCAAGCTCTACCTCCTCCCGCATCAGCTGCAAGCGTTCATCATCCTCTGCTAACTCCCCTTTGAGATGCAGAGATTTGGTGCGGATATCATAAATCCCGGCAAATTTTGCAGCACGCCCAACCGGCCATGTCGCAGGGGAGACATCCAACGCCAATGCGCTAGAAATCTCATCAAGCAGCTCAAAGCAATCTTGTGCCTCACGGTCCATCTTATTGATGAAGGTGACGATGGGAATATCCCTCAACCGGCAAATCTCAAAGAGTTTCCGCGTCCGTGCCTCAATCCCCTTTGCCGCGTCAATCACCATCACGGCGCAATCCACCGCCGTTAGCGTGCGGTATGTATCTTCAGAGAAATCCTCATGGCCCGGTGTGTCTAGCAGGTTAAAGACACAGCCCCCGTAATTGAAGGTCATCACCGAGGTAACAACAGAAATACCACGGTCCTTCTCAATGCTCATCCAGTCCGAACGGGTGCGCCGCCGCTCCCCCTTGGCCCGCACATTCCCAGCTAGCTGAATCGCCCCACCAGCGCGAAGGATACGCTCTGTCAACGTGGTTTTACCAGCGTCAGGATGGGAGATGATGGCAAATGTGCGCCGGCGTGACACCTCCGCTGCAATATCACCAGCTTTAGGAGACTCGGACATAGGGACTTTCCTCACTTATGAGCATGAAACAGCAAACGCCGGACGGTACAAACCGCCCGGCGTCTCTTATACGGCTCAAAAACCGTCTCTTAGCGGGAGTAGAACTCGACCACCAGATTCGGCTCCATCTGCACCGGATACGGCACATCGGAAAGCTGCGGCACGCGGATGAAGGTACCCTTCATCTGGCGATGATCAACCTCGATATATTCAGGCACATCGCGCTCAGCACTCTGGACGGAATCCAGAACAATCGCGAGCTGCTTGGACTTCTCACGCACCTCAATCACATCCCCTTCCTTCACGAGGTAAGAAGGAATATTGACGCGCTTACCATTCACCAACACATGGCCGTGGCTGACAAACTGACGTGCAGCAAATGGCGTCATAGCAAATTTCAGGCGGTAAATAACCGCATCCAGACGACGCTCCAACAGACCAATCAGGTTCTCAGACGTATCACCCTTGCGGCGCACAGCCTCATCATAATAACGGCGGAACTGCTTCTCGCTGATGTTACCGTAATAACCCTTCAGCTTCTGCTTCGCCATCAACTGAACAGAATAGTCAGATGGCTTCTGACGGCGACGCTGCCCATGCTGGCCGGGGCCATATTCACGGCGATTAACGGGGGATTTTGCACGGCCCCACAGGTTAACGCCAAGGCGGCGGTTAATTTTATACTTGCTCTCAAGACGTTTTGACATCGGTTAAACCCGTATTCTCTCTCAGACGTACCGATTCTGCGCGGCAGCCCTTTGTTGCACCGGTAGGCTCTCTCCCCATGTTCAACAATGGTTAGACAGAACGGAATCGCCTACGACCATACGGAAGAACAACGCCACAGCGCGCTGCCTCCCAGCCAGACCATCCACATTCCCGGCAATGAGGTTGCGAGTACATGAAGGGATGAGGAATGTCAAGAAACAGGAAGCAATCGCTACCATCGCCTTATAAAAACTATAAAATTAAGATGCGTTTTTATAAGTCCATCTTGGAAAACGCCTTCGCTATCCCGTAATATTGCCCCATCATACCTCTTTGTCATTAAGGGAGAATGCTTCCTCATGGAGCAAACCCAAACCAACACCGGGCCACAGCTTACCCCACCACATGGGTTTGCCCCGGCCATTGCAGCCCTCATGCTGGGTACCTTCACCATTGGCACGGGCGAATTCGCCATGATGGGCATTCTGCCCGCCTTCTCCAAGGCACTTCATATCTCTGTCGAGCATGCAAGTTCCGTCATCTCCGCCTATGCCTTAGGGGTCGTCATTGGCGCACCTGTAATGGCGATTACTGGGGCGCATCTATCACGCCGTACCATTCTGCTTCTCTTGCTCACCCTCTTTTGCATCGGCAATATCGGCACTGTTCTTTGCTCCGCTCTACTTCCGATTGAGGTCATGCGCTTTATCACCGGGCTTCCACACGGGGCCTATTTTGGTATCGCCGCCTTGACCGGGGCTTCCATGACCGTACGCGCCCGGCGTGGGCGAGCCATTGGCATGGTCCTCTCCGGGATTATGATTTCCACCGTTATTGGAGCTCCCCTCAGCACCTTCCTCTCCCATTATATCTCATGGGAGGTCATTTATGGGGCTTTGTCCGTCCTAGGCCTGCTCTGTATTGCAGGAGTATGGGGTCTCATCCCGGCCGATAAACCGCGCCATGATAATAATGCCCTCTCAGAACTTACTGCCTTTAAAAACCCTCATGTTCTGCTCACCCTCCTTACAGGGGCTATCGGCTTTGGAGGGATGTTTGGGGTTTATACCTTCCTCACCTCCGCGCTTGCCCAAGTTACGCATCTAAGCCCTTGGATGGTTACGCTGTATCAAGTCATCTGGGGCTGTGGCATGGTCGCTGGCAATGCCTTTGGCGGGGCCATGATTGATAAAAACCTCGACCTCACAACCATTTTCAGCCTCATTGCTAGCATTATCTTCATGCTTGCCTTCTGGGTTTTTCTCCCATCCCCTGCGGCAATGGTTGTGATTTGTTTCTTCCTTCCTGCCGCTACGATTATCCTAAGCCCTGCTATGCAAGCGCGCCTTATGGATGTTGCAGGGAATGCGCAAACACTCTCCGCCTCGCTTAATCATTCCGCCTTTAATATTGCTAATGCATTAGGGGCATCCTTTGGGGCGTTCCTCGTTGGGCATGGGCTGGGGATGAATGCAGTCGGCTGGGGCGGGGCCATACTCTCCGCTGGAGGGCTGGTGATTTACCTTCTCACCCTCCATGTTGGCCGCCGCCATCCCCTTTAACCCCAAAACGCAGCGCGTGCCTTACGGATGTTGTGTTGCAATGGGCACTGGCTCTGGTGCTGTTTCAGCCAAAGAGCCTTCAATATCCGCCAAGGCTGCGCTGCTGCCCAACGTCCCTGCTGCATAAGCGAGGGATGCAGCAGCACTCAACATACCGTAATAGCTGTCAGAAACGGAAAGACGCGCATTAAGAAGTGTATTTTGCAGCTCTAGCATACGCGTCATCGTCCCATCACCAGAACGGTAAGCGGTCAGAGCAGCATCAAAGCCCGTTTGGCTAGCCTTTTGCAAGCTAAGAGCCGCTTGATAGGCGGTAATCCCCGTATGGAGCATCGCCTCCGCGCTCACGATAGTTCGTACTGCGTTATTTTGTGCATCTTGCAGCGCAGCACGGGCACTATCCTCGCGCTCATGAGCTTGCCGCAAACGGTTACGGCGTAGCCCACCATCATAAATTGGGACAGAAATCCCCGCCGTGATCGTACTCCCAAAGGCATGGATACGGTCATTCAAAGACGCAACCGGCCCTAAAGGTAAATCGCGAAAATGCAGGTCATCAAAATTATACCCCACATTCCCATTCATGAAGATTTGTGGCCGATAACTCGCCCGCGCCCCCTCAACAGCACTTTGTGCCGCCCGCAAACTTGTATAAGCAGCCAAAACATCCGGCCTGCGTGAGACAGCTTGATGAACCATCTCCTCACTAAGGCGAATATCATCAACCTTAATATCGCGCTTATTATCTGTCTGCACATGCAAAGGTTGCGAAGGATTCAACCCAACGGCTGTAAGCAGCTCTAGCCGATAGGTTTCGACATCGCCTTCCGTGCGTGCCAGAACCAACTCCGCCTCGGCAACGGCTTGTTCAGCCTGAGACGTATCCACCACAGTCCCTTCGCCATTGCGTAAATTAGCCGCCGCAGCGCGAGAAATCTCATGCGCGTTCTCAAGCGATTGCTTCACTAAGGCAACGTTATTTAACGCTGCAGAATAGCGATAATACGCCAACGCTACTTGATGAATAACCTTCTGATGCTCACCAGTAAAAAGAATATTCTTACCTAAGCTAATCTGGCTGGCTTCCTCCATCGTGGCACGACGTTTGCCGAAGTCGAACAATAGCCATTCCAGTCCCACTTGTTGCCGCTCGATTGTGCCATGAATCTTCGTATTACTATTCGTTGAGGCGTCACCGCGAATCCTGTTATGCGGCTCCAACACCATATATCCCCCCATAGCACTTGCCGTTAAATGAGGGAGATATTGCGAGCGCGCGATGCCTGTCTCCGCCGCGCTCTGACGTGCCGCATCCCACGCCATACGCGTTGAGGGGTTAAGGGACTGCGCTGCATCAATCAAATCCGCCAAATTATAAGCGTGATCGACCTGAACGGAAGCTAAAGCAGGAGCCTGAGGCATACTATGGTCCGCCGCCAACCTAAATCCCGCTGGCATACGCAAGCCCCGCGCGCCACGCTCTGCATGAGGGGTAGCCTCTCCCCCTGCAAGGAGATGACCTTGCGCATTAGTCCGCTGTGCCCAAGGGCGGTCTGGTGCCGTGGGCGCATCCTTCATCGCCCCTGTTTGGCAACCGCTAAGAGCTGTGCTGCCTACCAACCATGCACACAGCCACACCGCCTTGCGCCACCGCCCGCCCGGCGCGCTATATTGGCAAGATGACACAACTGGCCAGCTTTGTGCCTTTTGTCCTTTATTATGCCTCATGCGTTTTTCCCAATCCCTGCCCATCATCACGATTGCCCCTCTCCTTGTGCAGGGGCTGGCGCATCTTCTTTTAAAATCTGGTCCAACCGAATGACCTTTTTCTCCTGATGCTCTGCTGTGGCCCCAAATAAGCATCCTGCATTCATAACAGCCCGCCGTAAAAACACCTTATATTGCCGCAGCCTATGTTGTGTTGGGCGCATATAAGAAGGCTCTAACATAGCAGAACGCAACGAACTCATCGCACCACTAGCAGCCTCCTGCACCCGAGCGGCCTGAAGCATACGTTGGTCATGATTCCACTGCGTTACGTCTTGCCCTAATAAAGCATCTAACGCTTTGAGCTTTTTCATCGCCCCTGTCATCGCACTGCATGGCCAAAAGACCGTGTGCACAACAAAGGTAATGGTTAGTCCAATCAAAATCCCGATAATACGATCGCGCGGGATGGTAAGATCTGTCGCTGGGGCAAATTGCACAAGGTCCGATAAAGCAAAGGCTATGATCATCTGCAAACCCATATAGGAAATCCGCTGATCACCGGCCTTTACCCACGACCCGATAAAAATCATAATCCCAACAACGATCAATAATTCTGCCACACTCGTCAGGTGAGGCATCACCCACACGATGAGCCCCATCGCCATACTACAGCCAATCAGTGCCCCAAAAATACGAAGCCGCTGCTTATCCAACACAGCCCCCATTGTTGGGAGAGACACAACAAAGCAGGTGATGATGCACGTATGCACCCCTGTCCAATTCAACTGCTTATAAGTGATAATCGCTATACAGACAGAAACAGTCCCCTTGACGGCAAAGCGGACATTCTCCTTATCCCAAAACGCCCCCGGTATAAAGAAACCCGGCTTTTTGGGAGGGTTTTTTGCTGGCGGCTGATTAGGAGGGAGCTGGACCTCCTCTGCCGTGAGCGGTTGCGTAAACGCCTGAATTAATCGCTCTATCTCTTGCGCTAAAGGACCAGAGCAAACCGTTTGCTCGTCTATCTCGGTTGGTCGCCTATTCTCGGCAAAACAATCCCCCAATGCCTTCACCTTACCAGCAAGATGAGCGCAATCCTCATCGCTGATAGGCGCATTATTCGTCAAACATTGCTCAACGACTTGCAAAATACCAAAGCTATTTAAAGCAGCACGCCGTAGATAAGAAAGATCCATCCCCGTCCAGCGATGCTCTAACGCTGCAAGGCCGAGAACGCCAAACATACCGCTTACACCCTCACCGACACTATCGGTGATTGCCTCTTGCAAACCTATCGGAATTGGCTGGCCTTTTGCACGGCGGGTTAGGCATTTTGCTGATAAGAACAACCGCTCCACAATCTGATCGGTCAAAACATGCTCTGGCGAGGGCGAAAGCCAACTCCCAATGAACCCTATCAATCCCCCAATAATGAGGAACACACGCCACGCATAAAGTACAAGACGAGCAACTGCATCGCCTATTTGCATACTATCTAAGGTTACAAGCAGGTAAGACAACACCAACCCACCCACAACACTAATGAGACCTAATATGGTGGTGGTACTCAAAAAGAAAAACACAAAGCTCAGCAACAAGTTAAACACCAATGTTGCAAAGAAGTTGTTGATAGTTGTCGCCACACCAACGTAAAGGACACCCGTTACGACCGAGAAAAAGACCACATACATCACGGCGACTTTCATATTCGCCACTCTGTTATTCTGCCATAAGGCGGCCAAGCTCAAGGTAAGCAGGCTCAACATTGGCAGCTGCCATATCTCACCAATCAGCACAGCCCCCATACAAATGAGAGCATTGCGCAAGGCCAAAGCAGTGCGGCCGCGTGTCGGCCTAATCGCCAACCGCCATACCCGCAAAACCGCATCAATGTACGGTTTAAGCATGGCAAGCAGCACCATGGAGAATCTCCACATTGGCCGTCGCCCCTAATCGTAATAAATGTTGGTTTTCAGCGGCATGCTCAATCCGTATCCGCACAGGGAAACGCTGCGCAATATGCACCCAGTCCATTTGCCGCTCCACATACGGAGCCCCGCGGTCATTTTCCTTCATGTAATCAGTCAACACACCCCAACCGACACTCTCCACAACCCCACGGAGTGGGTGGCTACGGTCGATCATGGAATACACAGTGGCACAATCCCCTTCATGAATCGGGGCAAGATTGATTTCACGAATAGGGGCAAGAGCATACCATTGGTCTTTTGATACCAACGTAAACAGCACCTGATTGGCCGCAAGGACCTCCCCTTCCCGCACGCCTAGGCTGGTTACAAAGCCATCAAGATTCGCTGTAACGCGCGTTTGGCGTAGTTCATAACGAGCATGCTCCACCGCTGCGACAGCTTCTTTGAGAATCGCTTCAGCATGCTTCACATCACCAACGGCGACTTGGCTCGCCTGCTCGGCATGTTGGGCTTCGGCCAAGGCATCAACAGCCGAGTTAAACCGCGTCACAGCTTGGTCATAAACCTGCCATGAGACATAATGTTGCTCAGCCAAAGGTTTAAGACGCGTCACCGTGCGCCATGCAAGGTCTTTCTCATCCTCTGCTTGATGGTGCCTACGTTCACTTGTTGCAGCCTCTGCCATACGCACAGCCAAAGCACGGCGGGCGTCATTAAGGTCTGCCTCGGCTTGCGCTTGGCTCGCCTCGGCCCGATGCAAGGCAATCTCGTAAGGTTCAGGGTCGATTTGATAAAGCAAATCCCCCTTATGAACAGGCTGGTTAGGCTCCACAGCCAGATGCTGCAAACGCCCCCCTACCAGAGCTGCAACATGAACGCTCTCTGTATAGATAATCGAACTATCACTATCAGGATGCAGCCCTGATTCATGATCCACATACAGGGCCACAAGCAACGCCCCCACAAGGGCAGAAAGGGCCAACACGCTCCCCACAGGGAAGCTGCCTTTAATTCGTTCTGTTTTCATCAAAGCACCCTTACTGCCCAAAAAGCACCAGCCAGCCTATCAGACCGACCAATGACCCAAGGGAAAGATACGTCACCAAATGAAAGCGCAATAAGCCATCCACATGCAAAGCAAGGAAGATTGTCCGCAGCAAAACCGCCCCGATCCCCCCAATAACAAGGCAGATTAACCAAGCGGGGAAATACGCACCCACTATGGGAAAACTAGGCGCACCCACCCATGCCCATCCTTTTGATGGAACAAGACTTAAAGACACAACCCACCATGGTATGCCATCACGAGAGGGAAAAGCGACCTTAGGCAACTTCATACAAGATTCTACTCCAACCATCAGAAAAATACATACTGTCGCAATATGGGGTGCTTACCCTCTTGGATGAATACGCTACAGCGACCACACACGCTTTGTTCACTGAATTATATATGTTTTAGCAGGTACGATGCGTTAAGGATATAGAGGACCAAGCCGTCTTTCAAACAGATTGAACCCATCACATACACAAACCCTACCCCCTAAAGCCCTTCCTTATACAGTCCCTATAACGCTATGACGATACGCTCCCAACACGGCGATAGAGCAGCATATAGAGGCGTAACCCTAATGCCACAGCAGTAACCCCTAGCCCTGCTGCAAGGCCAATCCACAAACCTTTAACACCATAACCCTGACAAAAAGCCAGCCAATACCCCAAACCAATGCCGACCAAGCCATAAGTTACAATGCTAATGACCATGGGTACCACCGTATCACCACAGCCACGCAAGGCACCGTTACACACTGCTTGTATCCCATCTACAATCTGGAAAATCCCCGCTATTTTTAAAAGCAGAACCGTTGTTGCAAACGTCCCAGCATCGGGCGGCGTCCCCGTATAATAAAGCCGTGCAATCCAATCCGGGCTAAGCATCAATACAAGGCCTGTCAGAATCGTCCACAACAATACAAGCAGCAACGCCCCGCTAGAGGCCCGGCAGGCTTCTAATGGTCGTTTTGCCCCACGCCAATAAGCCACCCGCACATTCGCCGCTTGCCCAATGGCTAAACACACCATGAAAAAGAGGGAAATCGTGTTCAATGCCACTTGGTGCGCTGCCAGACTATGCGTCCCTAACCGCCCTGCATTTAATGTAGTGATTTGAAAGAGCAAAAGCTCTGCCGTGGCGGTCACCATCATCGGCAAACCAAGGTGCAAAAGCTCCTTAATAAGCGACAGACGCACCTTCATAGGCTTCAATAACGCCCGTAAATTGGCTTTACGCAGGCATAGCCCCAACAAAACAAGGCTCGCCCCCCACCCTGTGAGCATGGTGGCATGGGCCGAGCCGAACAGCCCATAAGCCGGTAGACCAAACCAACCATGAATTAGAGCCGCATTCAGCACCCCATTGCACACGGCCATAATCGGCATTGTCCATAATAAGAGCGATTCTGCTCCCAAGGACGGCAAGGCCACACGGCATAACCCTAACAGAACGAGATTCGGCAATAGGGCATAGAGCAATACATCAATAAACCGCCCCCCTTGCGTGACGACAAGGTCGGGCTCTCCCATCCATGTGAAAATCGGGCTGGAGCATAATAAAATCAACAAGCACGGTATAAAGGCCAGCAAGGCGACCATAACCCCAGCACTGATGATGCTACGTTTATCATGCCCTCCATGATGGCCATGCTCCACCCCACCACGCGCATGGGAGAGCAGCACGCCGACTCCACCCAACACCGCTTGGAAGGAAATCATGGTCGTAAAAAAGAAATTGTTGGAAATCCCACCAATGGCAACCGCATCGACCCCTAAACTCCCGAGAAGGATCGTATCTGTCACCCCCATGGCCATCTCTGCCAACTGAGCGAGGGCAAGAGGCAAACTAACCTGAATGAGAGTGCGAATATGCGCGGACATCCCTACTCTAGGGTGTTTTATGTGGATTTTTGATGCAGACATACCATTCTCTTAACGCATATAACCCAAGACGCAACTATGAAAGTCGTAATTCCCCTGTTGCACCAGACGCATCTCTGTCGCATTGAACAGATTATGACTACGAAGCAGAGCCACATCACCGTGCCCCCCGCCTTGTTCAGCCTAAAGCTGCATGACAGCCACCGCCGTGAGACTGTCCCCTTTCTTCCCGAAGACCCGGCGCATATCCGCCTCTATTTTTGTGGACCAACGGTTTATGACCGCGTCCATCTGGGCAATCTGCGCTCTATGCTTAGTGCAGATATTATGGTGCGCCTGCTTCATGCTCTTTATGAGCGCGTCACTTACGTCCGCAACATTACTGATATTGATGATAAAATCATTCAACGTGCCGCAGAGAATGGGGAGGACATCACCCACCTTACCGAACGCACAACAAAGGACTTCCACCAAGACCTCGCTGCACTAAATATCCTACCCCCCACTATTGAGCCGCGTGCTACGCATCATATCCCTGACATGCTGGCGATGATTGAGCGTCTCATCACCCAAGGCCACGCTTATGAAGCTGACGGGCATGTGTTGTTTGATGTTACCTCCTTCCCCAGTTACGGCGCGCTCTCTGGTCGGTCGCTAGAGGATATGCAGGCCGGAGCACGTGTGGAGGTTGCCGATTATAAACGCCATCCCGGTGATTTTGTCCTCTGGAAGCCTTCCAACGCAACAGAACCCGGCTGGGATAGCCCCTATGGGCGCGGGCGGCCCGGCTGGCATATTGAATGTTCCGCCATGGCAGAACGCTATCTAGGGGAGAGTTTTGATATTCATGGCGGGGGCAATGACCTCCTATTCCCTCATCATGAAAATGAGCGTGCCCAATCGCTTTGCTGCCATCCTCATAGCCATTTCGCCCGCCATTGGCTCCATACGGGGATGCTGCTCTCTGGTGGGGAGAAGATGTCCAAATCGCTGGGCAATTTCCATACAATCCATGAGGTGTTAGAGCGCGCACCCGCAGAGGCCCTCCGCCTGCTTTTCCTTGGGGCGCATTATCGCTCTACTCTGGACTTCACATGGGAGAAGCTGGAGGAAGCACGCCATATTATGGACCGCTTCTACCGTGCTTTGGAGAAAACCCCCACCACGAAAGACGATTCACGCCCTGTTGATGTCCTTAATGCGTTATGTGACGACCTCAATACACCACAGGCACTCAGTATTCTGCATCGTTATGCTGATGCGGCGTTAGAGGGCCAACAGGAGGCCGCTAATCAGCTCCTCGCAGGGGGGCAGCTTTTGGGCCTCTTTACCATGAGCCCGACTGAATGGTTCCAAGGGGGAACAGAGCTAGACCCTGCTACGATTGATGCCCTCATTGAAAAACGCCTCGCAGCGCGTAAGGTGCGCGATTTTGCCCTTGCCGACCAGATACGCAATGACCTCGCCGCCCAAGGGATTCTGCTCGAAGATGGCCCTAACGGCACCACTTGGCGCAAAGGATAAACAACAATGACAGGCCGTAATGGTGGGGCAGACCTCGCCCCACCCGCTCCATTCGACCCCGTTATCATCCTCGTGCGCCCGCAATTAGCGGAGAATATCGGCACCACAGCGCGCGCTATGGCTAATGGGGGATTATTTCACCTCCGCCTTGTTGCCCCGCGTGATGGCTGGCCCCAAGCACGCGCATGGTACGCGTCCTCTGGGGCTGACCGCATCTTAGAAGCTGCAACTGTTTTTGATACAGTCGATGACGCGATTGCAGACCTTCACCGTGTTTTTGCCACCTGTCCACGGCCTCGCCACGTCATTAAACCGGTGATGACAGCCCGTGGAGCGGCGGCTGAGTTACGCGCTATCAGTTCCCGCCACCTTAAAGCGGGCATCCTTTTTGGGCCAGAGCGCGCAGGGTTGGATAATGAGGATATGGCCCGTGCCGATACGCTCATCCGTTACCCGCTGAATCCGCGCTTTATGTCGCTTAATCTGGCACAAGCGGTCTTAGTCATGGCTTATGAATGGTATCTTACAGAAGATACCGTACCTGAGCGTTATTTTATGACGAATGAAACACACGTCGCCACAAAGGGGGAGGTTGAGACCTTTATGACCCACCTCATCCACGACCTTGACGAATGTGGCTTCCTCCATCATGAACAAAAGCGGCCCGGTATGGTCCGCAATCTCCGCCATCTCTTTGCCCGTGGCGAAGTGACTGAGCAAGAGTTACGGACCCTCCATGGGGTCGTCAGTGAACTCTCCCGCGCGCGTAAAGCCCGCCACTTGAAAAAGTAACGCTCTCTTTATGTTCTTCCAAAGCCCGCATGACCTCCTCCTACGTTATAAACAAAAGCGGCAACAACAACGCCCTCCGGCACAAAGTAGTTTTCTCTCGCAAGATAATATCTTTAACATCCCTGTAAAAAGGCGTACGGGGGTACGTCTCTTAGGGGACCTATATCATATCAGCCTAAGCATAGGCTGGACTGCCTTTTTTGCCGCCACCACAGGGGCTTATTTCTTCATCAATCTCCTCTTTAGCCTTTGCTTTTTTTGCCTACCCCATGGGGTTAGCAACGTCCAAAAGAACGATTTTTGGGCGGATTTCTTCTTTAGTGTGCAAACGCTCTCAACTGTGGGGTATGGTTACCTCTACCCGCAAGGCTATCTGGCGAATGCCATTGCCTCTATAGAAGTATTCGTTGGCGTGGTGTTTACCGCCATCATCACCGGCTTAGTCTATGCACGCTTTTCCCGCCCTCGTGCAGCCGTCCTCTTTAGCCGCGTGGCCACGCTTTCCCAGCGGGGCGAGCATATGTGCCTCAATTTCCGTGTTGGTAATTTGCGGCGCACCCCCCTCATCAATGTAGAGCTTGAAGCAATTATCGCCCGCACACAACAAGATGATACAGGCCGGGAGACCCTCCAGCTAGACACATTGCCATTAACCCATGGCCATATTCCGCTGCTCCCTGTTAGCCTCTCCTTCACCCATACCGTTACGGAAGAAAGCCCGATTTATGAGCGGGATAAAGAGGCTCTGCTGCAACAACAAGCGGTCATCCTGCTCACCCTCACCGCAACGGACCCCGTATCCGCACAAAGTGTGTTTTCATACCGCATGTATAAAGCCGATGACCTTCTCCCAAAGTCACGCTTTGTTAGTCTGCTCCAGCCAAATAATGATGGTGTCTTAGAGGTCGATTTCAGCCTCTTTCACTCGACCATCCCTGATGGCACAAGCGATACAAACAACGCACCTTCCCCACAAGAGCCGGTGGAGGCCCAGCAGCAACCAGAAGATGCTCCTACTCCTCCCTCCGAGCCGCAGGGATAAATTATCCCTGCACCGCGTCCTCTAAGCGTTGCAGCACACGCCCGCGGCCCATAAGCGGTAAAAGCGCAGCAAGCTCTGGCCCAGCATCCTCACCTGTTAGAGCCAAACGTAAGGGCAGGAAGAGCTTCTTGCCTTTACGGCCTGTCTCAGCCTTTATGAGGTCGATCCAGCGTTTCCACACTGTTTCATCCCACGGCTCTGCGGGTAAAAGCTGTGCTGCTTGGCGGAGGAACGCGCCATCTTCAGGCTGCGAGGGCGCGACAATATCCCCCTGCACCACAGCCCACCAATGTGCAATTTCTACCGCAAGGTCGATATTCCCACGGATGGCCAACCAGAATGCCTCATCAGCCCCCTCTGGCAAACGTGGCCGGATTTCCTCATACGACATGCTATGCAACACGCGCCGGTTCAACCCCAAAAGCTGTGGAACATCAAACCGTGCGGCAGAGCGTGATACATGGCTAATATCATAGCCTTGAATAATCTCCGCCATATCTGCCACTTGCGGGTCGTCCGAACTTCCCAACCGGGCAAGATAAGCCACTAAGGCCCGTGGCTCTATCCCATCATGCCGCAAGGTGGAGAGAGACAAACCGCCTAAACGTTTGGAGAGCTTACCGCCATCCTGCCCCAAAAGCAGCGGCAGATGCCCAAAGGTGAAATGCCCCACTTTGGTGCCGATAGCCTCGGCAATATCCAACTGCACACCCGTATTGGTCACATGGTCTTCCCCACGCAGAATATGGGTGATGCCCATATCCACATCATCAATAACAGAAGCCAATGTATAAAGGATGCTCCCATCCGCACGGACCAATACCGGGTCGGACACGGCACTTAACTTTACATGGCACTCCCCCATCACAAGGTCTTGCCATGTCCGCGTTGTCCCGCTGAGCTTAAACCGCCAATAAGGCACCTTGCCATTTGCCTCGGCGCGAGCGCGTTGCTCCTCTGTCATCCGCAGCATCGCACGGTCATAAAGCGGGGGCTTCCCCTCTCGCAGACGTTGCTCGCGCTTATATTTCAGCTCCAACTCACTCTCAAAACAAGGATATAACCGCCCATCAGCTTTAAGCTGAGCAATGACTTCCTCATAACGGGCTAAACGCTCAGACTGCCGAGCATATTCGTCCCAGTCTAACCCAAGCCATGTGAGGTCCCGGCCAATCCCCTCCTCATACGCTTTGCTGCCGCGTTGTGTATCTGTATCATCCATCCGCAGCAAAAAGCGGCCCCCATGCCGCCGCGCGAACAGCCAATTCGCTACGGCAAGACGTGCATTACCAACATGGAGCTGCCCTGTGGGCGAAGGAGCAAAGCGTACTTTCATAATCATTCCGTCTTTTGGTCTCATAAATCTAAAAACTAAGGGGCGGCGTTAGGGTTAGGATTCAGCCTGCTTGCGGCGGATGATTTCCGTCACAAAGGCCTCGTCATCATCCTCATCAGCAAGGTCATCATCATGCGCAGTGTCCGAAAAACCCTCAAGAGCGGCTTCATCAACAAGGCGGCGCGGGTCTAAGGCACGCCAATCACGCTCCATCGGAGTGGCAGGGCTGGAGACAAAATCATCCAGCTCCGTGCTGGCCTTCCATCCATCCTCACCAGCATCCACAACCTCAGCATTCTCCCCAAAGGCGAACCAACTTTCCAGCACATCGCGCTCTGCAGCCCCGGGGATACGGCACCGCTCTATACTATCGCGCACATAAGCACGCGCAAAAGCATTGGCATGGGCGAGGTCTAAAAAACCTTTGACCTCCTCCACCACGTCATCATCACCCGCACTCGCCCCGGATTGGTCGAGGATACGCACCACCCAGCCAGTCTCCCCCGGCTTGGCAGTGGCGGCTTGCTCTGGCTCCTCCCCTTCGCTCACTTCCCCGCGAATACCAGTGATGAAAGCGCGCTGCGCCTCTTTATCAGCCTCATCCATCATTTGGCTCTCTCCTGAAGTTTCTGCAAAAGGAACTCACGGCCAATCTTCACCCGTGGCACCTCATCATAAGCAACAATATCCGCCGTTGCATAAGTCTCCGACCAGCGATCAGGCAGAAAAGACCCAGTGCCCACAATATCAATCGGGGCAGACGCATCATGCATGGCTGTGCATTTAGCAATGCCAAAGCCAGAGGAGACAATAATCTTTACCTTTGTAAAGCCTGCCTCATCCAACGCTTCACGCATCCGCCATATCGCTGCGGCAGAGACCCCCGTCCCCACCAAATAACGCAGCTCTTTCTCCGAGCGATAACGCCGAATCGTACCCGGCGTGTGACGCTCCAACACTTCATAAGAGCGTTGCGGGTCTAACCCTTCTAAAAACCGCCCGCCATGCGTATCTAGCCGCACACTCACATTCCCCGCTGCTGCACGCTCTGGGAAGCGGCGGCAGACAGCCAGCGCATCGCTCACCTCTTGGCCAAAATAATCAACTAGAACGGTTAAACCTTCATCGGGGAAGCGTTCCACATACATTTCTGCGGCCCGCAAGGTAGAGCCTGCATAGCCAATAAAGGCATGTGGCATCGTCCCTAGCCCACGCTCCTGCCCAAAAAAACGTGCCGTATCGTGATTCGCATTGCCGATAAAGCCAACAGCCCCTTCCTTCTGCGCGGCGCGAGAGCCCACAGCGGCGGCATAAGCCATAAGCTCTTGCATCTCCGCCCCCGCGCAATGGCGTGCATCCATCGCGAGGAAGGGCACTTTGGGTAAGGCCAAAGCCATTTGATACGCGTTATGTGCCGCAACACAAGCCGCCCCTGTTTTTTGGAGCAACAATGTCTCTAACGGCGCAAGGGCCTCCAACGAGCCTGTAAGGTAAAAGAGCGGGTCACCCGCCCCAACCCATGTCCCCTCTGGATGGACCTCTGTAATCTCCACCGCAAAACCTTGATGCTGGGCAACATTCTCTACCCAGCGCAGAGCCAAGCCATAAGCCGCCACAACCGGGCGACGGATAAAGACGGCATAGGTTACTCGACTATCCCCAAACTGGCGGACAATATCGCGCATTCTTAAAAAATACGCATCCGTCCGCCCCTCAATCTGGGCCGTCTCCAACTCTTGCCGCGGGGTTTTTGCCTGTTTGAGGGCCTGATTCCAACTGCTCACACGACCACTCCCTTATAAAGAGCCCGCCAGCACGCGATGGGCTGGCCGTTCTGCTCACCCTTTTGCAAAGATACGCGCCATCCGCTCGGAGAGCTGGAAGGCAATCTCCAAAGATTGCTCCGCATTCAACCGTGGGTCACAGAATGTTTTATAGCATGTTGGCAAGTCAGCATCGGTCAAACCACGCGGACCGCCGGTGCATTCTGTCACGTTATAGCCTGTCATCTCCAGATGAATCCCGCCAGGGATACGCCCTGCTTGCTCAAACACATCCATAAAGCCGGTAATCTCCCCCAATACATGCTCAAACGCACGCGTTTTATACTTATTGGAGGATGTCGTGGTGTTACCATGCATCGGGTCGCACACCCATGTCACACGGCGGCCTGTTTGGGAAACAGCCTCCAATAAAGGCGGCAGAAGCTCCCGCACCTTTTGATGCCCCATACGGGAAATCAAGGTAATGCGACCGGCCTCATCCTCTGGGTTGAGAATATCTAAGAGTTTTTTCAAATCCTCCACTGTGGTGGTCGGCCCGACCTTGATCCCAATCGGGTTATCCACCCCACGGAGGAACTCCACATGCGCGCCATCAGGCTGGCGCGTGCGATCCCCAATCCAAAGGAAATGAGCCGAGAGGCCATAATGCCGCCCGGTCGTCTCATCAATACGTGTCAAAGCTTGCTCATAAGGCAGCAGCAATGCCTCATGAGAGGTAAAGAACTCCACCTCATCATATTGAGGGGCATTATCATCCACACCACAGGCCTTCATAAAAGCAAGGCTGCCTTCAATCTGGCTGGCAAGCTGCGCGTAACGCTCCCCTTGGGGGGATTGCTGCACATAATCCAACATCCAGCGATGCACATCATGCAGATTAGCAAAACCGCCATGGGAGAAAGCCCGCAGTAAATTCAACACACCAGCGGCTTGAAAATACCCCATCTCCATACGGGCTGGGTCTGCTTTACGCGCTTCAGCGGTGAAGTCCGGACTATTGACGTTATCCCCGCGATAGCATGGCAGCTCCACCCCATCGCGTGTCTCGATATCAGAAGAGCGCGGCTTCGCATATTGCCCGGCCATGCGTCCGATTTTCACCACAGGCACTTTGGCTGAAAAAGTCAGCACGGCAGCCATTTGCAACAGAACGCGGAAGGTATCGCGAATAATATCGCCGGTGAACTCCCCAAAACTCTCCGCACATGGGCCGCCTTGCAAGACAAAGGCCTCCCCGCGTGAAGCCGCTGCTAACCGCGCTTTGAGCCTGCGCGCCTCCTCCCCAAAAACGAGTGGTGGATAGCGATGCAACCGCGCCTCAACCTCGGCAAGAGCGTTCTGGTCCTCATAATGCGGGGCTTGGCGGATGGGCCGCGTGCGCCAACTCTCGGGAGACCATGAAGCTTTGCTCTGCCTATCTGACTGCTGCATCTTACTCTCCTACAACATGGGGAACGGGGCGGATTTACCATACCTTTTAGGGCATGATCAGGCTGTTGGCACCTTGTTTTATGGCTGAAATACGTTGCAAATGGTAGAGTTTGCAGCAAATTAATCGGCTATCTTCACGCAGATCTGCCATCTTTCTCTCTGAAAAAACTTGATTATTACGCCCCATATAGCGAGTATAATGCCCTAGAAGTAGCTTTACCACGCAGGACGTAATCACATATGGCTTCGCGCTTTTCTTTCCCCCTCATGCGGCTGACAACACTCGCAGCCTTGGGGCTTGCCACCTCTCTTAGCTCTCACGCTGTTGCGCAGAGCGTCCATTTTAGCACCCCTTATCAGGACGACTCCTCCAGCAAAGTTAGCAGCAAAAAATCGACACAAAAAACCACAGCACCTACCACCCATGGTGGTGAGCATTTCCACGCTACAGGCCATCGCCCCCCACCGCCGGGTTATCAGGATGTACCCTCCACAGAATTTGAGAATGGGCCAGACCCGGACCACGAAGCCCATCTGCGCTCTAACCGAGATGCTGTCACAGGGAGCAACCTTGGGCATTTCGGTAGCGCGTATCAAGATAGCAACCCCATCCAAGGCGGCAAAATGGGCGATGCAACAGGCAATGGCTGGGTTGCCCCGCGTGGCAACGGCTTTTAATCGCCCTGTGCCTCTCTAAAAGCAGGGCGTTACCCCCGATTACGCCCGCGTGCGAGTAGGAACTCATATTCTTTACGGAAGAAGTTTCTACTCGCCATATATTCAAAATGAATAATCCGCAACGAGCCAATCCCCACGGCTAGATCATGCCGTGTTGTACTTGTACTGTGGCTTTGCTGGTATTTTTCTATTAGGAACTGTTGTTCCTCTAAAAAAGCTTTACTGGTAGAGCGCGGAAGATGGCCGCCTGCTTCTGTCAGATGGATAATATCTTTCACCATCTGCTCACCTGTTTGTAGCGCATTTTCGGGCAATCGCTTTTGCAACGCCAAATCCCGCAAGGTGATGAGATGCCGTCCTACCGTCATCACCGCCAATGTCCCACGGACCATACTATTCACGTCATGCTGGGGTAATTTCCCTGCAAAACGTATGACCTGCTCCATGCGTTGTGTGGTTTGGCTTGTCCAGTCGTTTTGAGCTTTCTTACGGCCTTGCAAAGGCTGTTTAAGCTGGCGAATCTCCTCCACAAGCTGGCGGCGTAACTGCGCCCATGCTTGCTTAGTGGAAAATGGCATTACCGTTTTAAAAATCTGCACCCCACTGCATAACGCCAAAAGCAAAGCAAGGGATTGGTTAAACCACTCCACCTCATTTATGCGCGCCTGATTATCCAACCCCAACACCCAAGGGAAGAAGTTCACATAGGACGCCGCAATACCAATCGTTGGAGGATAGCGTAAAGCCACCCCGCCCAGAAACATAAACACCGCAAAAGGAAGAGAAAATACCAAGTAATTAGAGGTCAGCGGCATTACAAAAAAGACGGGAATAATACTGGCCAATACCGCCCATACCGCTCCGTAAAAGAAGGATTTACTCACTAGGATCATATTATCCATAATGGAGAAACGGGCGCAAACCACAGCCAATAGGCTTAAATAAGCCCACCCGTAGGACCATGCGGTTACTTCCCATATTAATGCACCTAAAATCATCGCCACTGCAGCACGCACCGCATTGGTAAAGGCCAACCTCCCATCCGCAATACGGTGAATATGATGCCGCACCAAGACATGCCGCTTCCGCTTCTGTAACCCCACAAATTGGGATTCCACAGCCGAGCGGAAATCCACCAACATGGCTTCCACCCCCACCCCGGCGATGCTTTGCTGGATGGAATCATCATCATTCAGCGGCAGGCAACGTTCTAATTCCTCCCGATTCTCCTGCAACATAACATCCAACCGCCCCAACCCCGCGACCACTTGGAGAATGTCTTTTTTCAATAAATTGGAGAGGTCATCCATTTCCTCAGCAACACGCTCCAGCCCCTTGGCTAAACGCTCTGGAATATGCGAGGCAGAAGCAAGGCGGGAGCTCAGCCCCACCCCACGCGCAAGAACAAGAGCTACACGCTCTAACGTGACATAAGCGCGGTCCGCATCTTCCCCTGCTAAGCGGGAATCAATACGGATAAACTCTAACTGGTCATTAAAACTTTGAAGTGAGCCAAGCAACCGCGTCAGCCTCTTAATCCCCTCATCATCACGTCGTAAAACATGCCCTAATGCGATGGCTGTTTGGCTCAACAACTCTGCAATACGCTTTTGCAATTCCGCCTGTGCCGCACGGTCCGCCCCCGGTACAGCAATCATTCCCGCGACCATCTCACAAACAACGCCGAGTAAAATATAAGAGCCGCGCGCCATGGCGATATAGAACACATGATCCGGTTGCTCGGCTGAGGCAAGGGCGATAATGGCCCCCGTATAGCCAGCGAGAACCATCGCATAACCACGGAAGTTATCCAGCAAACAGGCAATACCCGTACACCAGCCAACCCATCCTGCTAAAAGTAAGAAGAAAATCCATGGATGTTGCGGGGCAATGGCGATGAGGCCAATCCCCCCCACCATCCCCAGCATGGTCCCAGCAATACGCCACCGCCCTTTAGAGAGACTCATCCCGCGAGAATTCTGGGCGACAATCCACACCGTCATAGCCGCCCATTGCGGCCCGCCCATCTCCATCTTCAAAGCGATGGCAAGAGCGACTAAGCAGGCGATGGTTGTTCTAAGGGAGAAGAAAACGGCACTCAGAGTTGTGGGCTGTAACTTGGGCCAACTCATGCCTATCTCACCCCTTTAATAAAGCCTTATTGCTTATCCACCATACGGGTTGGGGTTCTCATCGTCACGAACTCCTCTGCAGTGCTAGGATGCAAAGCAATCGTTTGGTCCAACTGCTTCTTCGTCAGCTTTGCCGTTACAGCAATAGCCAGCATTTGGATAATCTCTGGCGCATCAGGCCCGACCATATGCGCGCCCAACACAATGTCGCTCTGGCGGTCCACCACCAGCTTCATCAACACCTTCCCGGCCCGTTTCGGCAATATTTGGCGCATGGGGGTGAAGGTGGATGTATAAATAGCGAGGTCATGCTTTTGGGCCGCTTCCTCCTCACTCAGCCCCACAACCCCTATAGGGGAGGAGAAGAACACCGCCTTAGGCAACGTCTCAAACGACCATGTGCGCCCTTGCGGGTTAAAAAGCTGCTCGGCCAACATATGGCCTTCTGCAATCGCCGTGGGGGTTAGGTTATATTCATCACGAATATCCCCAATCGCATAAATAGAAGGGATATTCGTCCGCCCATCAATCCCAGCGACAACATGGCCCTTCTCCATCACTACGCCAACAGAATCAAGGCCTAGCTTATCAATAGCGGCCCGGCGACCCGTTGCCATAATGACAGCATCAACCTCATAAGCTGTGCCATCATCCAACACAAGGCGAACAGCTTTACCACCGCCAACATCCTCTAACCGCACGGGGCTCGTGCCGGGATGTTGCGTAATGCCATATAGGTCTATCAACTCTTTTAGATGAGCGCGGACCTCACCATCAAAGCCGCGCAAGGGCAACGTCTGACGGTAGAATAAATCCACCTGAGAGCCCATACCGGCTAAGATACCAGCAAACTCCACCCCAATATACCCGCTGCCAATAATCGCAACCCTTTGGGGCCGCTCTGGGAGGTGAAATAGCTCATCAGAGGTAATGGCCAGCTCTGCACCGGGAATGTCCAACCGTATCGGGGTCGAACCTGTGGCGAGGACAATCTTCTTAGCCCGCACGCGCTGTACCGGGGCATCCGGTGCAAGGACAGAAGGGCCAATCTCGATCGTATGAGCATCAATCAGACGGGCATCCCCCGTATAAAGGGTGATGCCTGCTTTCTCCAACATAGAGATGTAAATGCCATTTAGGCGTTCAATCTCACGGTCTTTCGCAGCAAGGAAGCTATACCAATCGAATGTTTCAGGCCGTTGGACATCCCAACCAAAAGCTGGGGCATCCTCAATCATACGGCCTGTCTCTGCAGCATAGACCATCAGTTTTTTGGGGACACAACCGAGATTGACACAGGTCCCACCCCAATGACGGCGTTCGGCAATGCCCACGCGGGCCCCGTTCTGCGCGGCAATACGCGCACAACGCACCCCACCTGAGCCAGCACCAATGACAAAGAGATCCAATTCCTGCATAGCGTGTATCCCTCCCCGCAAAGACTCCTGCCTTTACAGCGCGGCTTTACCGCTCTGCAAACGCTTTCTCGACCACATAAGAGCCTTGGCGGCTCATATTACCTTCCTCAAAACCGCGCTCTTCCAGCAGTTTTTGTGTATCTGCAAGCATCTCTGGGGAGCCACAAATCATCACACGATCATGCTCTGGGTCTAGCTCATCAATATTCAGGTCACGGAAGATGCGGCCATTATTGATCAATGCCGTGATACGCTCCTGCACGGGGAACTCCTCACGCGTCACAGCGGGATAATATTTCAGCTTCGCAGCAACATCTTCACCAAGGAACTCATGCTTTGGCAGGATATTGGTGATGTAATCCCGGTAGGCCAACTCCCCACGCTCACGCACTGTATGGGTGAGGATGACATTCTCATAGCGATCATATGCATCAGGGTCTTTAATCAAGCTCATGAAAGGAGCAAGACCCGTCCCGGTGGAGAGGAAATATAGATTCCGCCCCGGTTTGAGATTATCGAGCAACAAAGTGCCAACTGGCTTACGGCCAATCAATACCGTATCACCAACCTTTACATGGCGCAGGCGGGAAGTGAGTGGGCCATTCTCCACCGCAATGGAGAGGAACTCCATCTGATCCTCATAATTCGCAGAGGCAAGGGAGTAAGCACGCAATAACGGCTTGCCCTCTACCTCAATCCCAATCATCGCAAATTGCCCGTTGGAGAAGCGCAAACCGGGGTCGCGAGTCGTGGTGAAGCTGAAGAGCCGATTTGTCCAATGATGCACTTGCTTCACCGTGGCCGGATAAAGATGGCCATATTCTTGCGTTGGGACAGCAAGGCGATATTGGCCCTCATACCCTTCAAAAGGGACGAGGCCCGTCAATGGCTCAGCAATAACAGGGGTCGGAGCTGATTCAGCAGGATAAGGTGTGCTCATGAATCCGTCTTTCTCTCCAAAATGACGCTAGGTCACAATCTTTTATCTCAAGGGGGTGATACTAGCGAGAGGCCATCATTACCACCCATCATGCCCCGTACCATGCCTATCTTTTCCTCTTTTGTCATCACAAACACAGCCATACCCGCCTTTTTGCTTGACTTCCCTACCCACCACTCCCGAAAACACCCCTATGACAGATGCTTCCTCCTCTTATGATTCCGCCAATACAACGCCTCTCTCCCCTGCGGAGTTCGCCTTAACACAGGCTGAAGAAGCCTTTGGCACGCATCTTGCCATCACCCCGCGTGAACGTGCCGCTTTGCTCCGGCAAGTGGCGCGCCGTTTAGGGGCTGATAAAACCAGCATTAATGAAGCCGAGCTCCTCCACGCGCTCTGCCAAGTCCGCCGCCGTGGTTGGGCTAACAGCATGATGAACCATGCTCATCGCAGCGGGGCGGTTTGGGTACGTAAAGCTGATGTCCTCCTCGCAGCGGAACGGATTCACGACCCCCTCATTGATGAGGAAGGCCAAGCCGCCGTGCTGGAAAGCCTCTTGGAGGAACGCTGGCGGGATATGGCCGATACCCCCTTGCGCGTCCTTGATGATGTGCGTGCCGACCTAGCCGATGCGGGAACGTACCTCTCTGGTGCGCAAATTGAGCGTCTCTCCCACAGCATTGCCCGTGCCTTTGGTGGGGTTGATCTCGGCTTTGAAGATGAGCTGATCCTTGAGGAAGAACGCCGCGCACGCGAGCAAGAGGACATCCGCGCCAAAGCCGAGGCCCGCCGTGCACGCGAGCTACAGAAAATTAAAGACTGGGAAGCCACACTTGTCGGGTTTGAGAAACTCCCCGCCCTTCTGCATTGCTCCCGCCGCGAAGCCCTACGTTGGATTGCAGAACAGCGCATCCCCATCGCCAAACGCGACCAACAGCCAGACGGGTTGGAGATTTTCTATTTTGACCCAGCCGAGCTTAAAAAATGCCGCCCGCTCCTCAATAGCTGGCGACGTGGGACAAGCCAAAAACGCGATGAAGAGTATGATGATAGCCCCCAAGCCCGCAAAGGCAATGCAGCTATCGCGCGTGTAGCGGCATTAGACCGCTTTGCAGCGCATTTCCGCACGGCACGCGCGCTTAATCGCCGCATCACGCTTGTGACAGGGCCGACCAACTCCGGCAAATCTCACACAGCGTTAGAGGCCCTCGCCCAAGCAGAAAGTGGGCTGGCCCTCGCCCCGCTGCGCCTCTTAGCCCATGAGTTCCGCGAGGCTATGCTAAGCCGCGGCGTGCCTGCCTCCCTCACCACGGGGGAGGAGCGCATCATCGACCCCACCGCTCGCCATCTTGCCGCTACCGTGGAGATGTGCCCATTTAACAACCCTGTTGATGTGGCCATCATTGATGAAGCCCAAATGCTCAGCGACCCTGACCGAGGTGCGGCATGGACAGCGGCCATTATGGGGGTGCCTGCCCGCCATGTGTTCATCTTAGGCGCGGCAGATTGCATCCCCCTCGTCAAACGCATTGCCGAACTCTGTAATGACCCCGTTGATGAGATCCATCTAGAGCGTAAAAGCCCGCTACGCCCTGCGGGTACGCTTGCCTTAACGGACCTCCGCGCAGGGGATGCCCTCATCGCTTTCTCTCGCCGGGATGTGCTAGACCTCCGCGCCGAGCTAATGGCCCATAACCGCCGGGTAGCCGTTATTTACGGGGCGTTAAGCCCAGAGGTCCGCCGGGCCGAGGCAGCACGCTTTAACCGTGGTGAAGCGGACATCCTCATCGCAACCGATGCGATTGGCATGGGGCTTAATCTCTCCATTCGCCGGGTGGTATTCAGCACGCTGCGCAAATATGATGGGCGGCAAACGCGCAATCTTGTCTCTCAAGAGGTCAAGCAAATTGGCGGGCGCGCAGGCCGTTTTGGTAAACATGAGGAAGGCTTGGTCTGCGTGCTAGAAGGGGCGGGCCGTCCCAGCTTCATCCGCCATATGCTCGAAGCCCCACCAGAGCCTATGCTAGAGCTACGCCCCCTTGTGCAGCCCGATGCTGATATTGTGCAAGCCGTTGCTCAAGAGATGGAATCAGACAGCCTCTATGGTGTGCTAACCCGCATTAAACGGGCTGTTTTACGCCCTGATGACCCCAATTACCGCCTTGCGGATATGGAGCAAGCGTTAGAGATTGCCGCAGCCTTGGAGGGGGTGGATGGGTTAGACCTCTCCACCCGCTGGACCTACGCCATGTGTCCTATCAACACACGCGATAACGGCATCCCCCGCCTTGTAGAATGGGCGGCCCTCCATGCGCGCGGGCAATCCATCTTCCCCCCCGGCACGGGCCGCCTTCCCCAAGCCTCTACCGCCGGGCGTGAAGAATTAGAACGCGCTGAAAAACGCCATCGCCGCCTTGTGACATGGCGGTGGTTGGCAATGCGCTTCCCCGATAATTACCCAGAGCTCATCGTGGCGGAACGAAATGCCGCTATCCTAGATGAATGGATTGAGCATGTCCTCCGCACCCAGAGCCGGATGCGCGAGACCTCCCGCCGCCATCAGGGCCGCCGGGGCGAGCATCATCCAAAACCCCATGCAGGAGAACGCGGCCATCATAAAGCCTCCCATGGTAAGAAAAGCAACTTAAGCTCTAAAAAACCACATCACAAACGCAAAACACATTAACCTCACAAAAAAGGGCGTGCCCAAATGTAGGACACGCCCTTTTTGCGACAACGCTAAACCCTCACCTTACCGGCTCGGAATAGTGACCATTGCCCCCTTAGACGTTGCTGTCTCAGCAATCGCATGGATGAATTGCAGCATGGAGAAAGCAAGCTTACTGGCAAGGTCGTTCTTTGCAATCCAGTACCAAGACCCTTCATACTCCACAGCTGTATAAGCGACATCATCACCCGGACGCGCTGCGCTACAATGGATAAGAATCGCTGGTTGCGGCTCATTCGGACCACGCACAACAGAGGGAGCTGTAATGCCCTTCTCTACCATTTTTTTGGGCACTTCCATCGTACTGGCCACGTCCTCCCAAATGGACAACATGGAACGCGTCACCATTGCCACCTGGCCGGGATGATCCGCCGTACGGCCATAAATAACCTCAGCTTGATCGCTGCCTGCGGGGAGTTGCAAAGCTTGGCGCACTTGGTTCTGCAACTCCGTAATCTCTGGAGAACTGCTCTTAGGTAAGAGAATAAAGGTCCGCTCTGGCTGGGCTGGCTGTGTCTTTGTTGCGGGTGTAGGGGCAACGCTACGGATACTCAACGCATTACCAGCCTGCAATTTACGCAACGCGCGCAGTAAATACGTAAAGCGGATGGAGGCTTCTTTACCCTCCGTCCCTGCAATCGTGCTAGTTGTATTGCTCGCCGGGCCGATAGATTGCATCGTCATTTGCAATAATGTATCCACCGGCAACCCGCTGGAAATCAACGGAAGAAGCGTCTGTGGCGAAATCGGCCGCAAAATATTCACTGAGAATTGCACACCAGAAACAGGCTGATACGTCACAGTCGGGCTATCACTATAGGAATAGCCTAAAGAGCCACCCAGCGACCCACCTGCCCCTTGAATCCACGGCGTACCGCTAATATTCGCGCTAGAACTCGTCTCAGCTGTGTAAGCCGAGATGATTTGTGTCGTCTCAATCAAGGTCGGCGACAGAGAATAACGGAGCTGCACAATGTTAAAGAGCATCTCCTGATTCTGCTGTCGGCTCATTTCCCTTTCATAATCCAAGCGGTCCCGCCGCATATTATGCGGACCGACTGAAGACGCGCAGGACGTAAGAGCAAGCGCACTAACCACCAACACACGCCCCATAGAACGAAGCAAGGTCATACTTTATCCCGAAAATATAACACTGAGGATATACCACCCCCGGTGCATCAAAAATTATAATGCTGTTAACTTATCACAGCCCCTTATAAGCCTACCAGCAAAAAGAGGAACAAAAACAAGGGGTCGCACACGTCACCTGCATAGGTTACGAACGAATAACATCAATACCCCCCATATAAGGGCGCAAGGCCTCCGGCACGATGATGCTGCCACCCTCCTGCTGATACACTTCCATCAGGGCAATCATCACCCGCCCCACCGCAAGACCGGAGCCATTTAGTGTATGCACAAAGGCAATCGTCTTCTCCTTACGCAAACGGGCATTCATCCGCCGCGCTTGGAAGTCCCGCGTATTGGAGCAAGAGGAGACCTCCCGCCATGCTTGCTGCCCCGGCAACCATGCCTCTAGGTCATATGTTTTAGCCGCCCCAAAGCCTGTATCACCCGCACAAAGCAACACACGGCGGAAGGGCAGGCCCAGCCGCTCCAACACGGTCTCGGCTGCACGGGTCATGCGCTCATGCTCTGCCTCACTCTCCTCTGGTGCGACAATGGAGACAAGCTCGCATTTCGTAAATTGATGTTGGCGCAACATACCCCGCACATCCCGCCCCGCAGAGCCAGCCTCAGAGCGGAAGCAGGTGGAGAGGGTTGTCATGCGCCGTGGCAAACTCTCCGCCGTGAGAATCTCCCCCATAACTGAGGCTGTCAGCGGCACTTCCCCCGTAGGGATGAGCCAACGATCATCATCTGTATGGAACGAATCTTCCGCAAATTTGGGTAATTTATCCGTGCCATACATAGCCGCTTCATTCACCAAAAGCGGTACAGTGACCTCCTCATAACCAAACTCCCCCGTATGCACATCGAGCATAAACTGCCCTAAGGCCCGCTCTAGCCGCGCTAGGGCTCCACGCAACATCACAAACCGCGAGCCTGCAATCTTACCCGCCGCGGTAAAATCCATCAGCCCCAAAGCTTCACCAAGCTCAAAATGTTGTTTGGCCTCAAACGCAAAGGACGGCACCTCCCCGCGTTGATGCACCACGACATTATCGCTCTCATCCTTGCCATCAGGCACGGAAGCATCAAGCTGGTTTGGCAAGCGTTGGAGGACACCATCAATGCGCGCTTGGATTTCGCTCGCGCGGGCCTCTAACGCAGCAATCTGTTCCCGCAATGCCGCACCGCGGGCCTCGATGGCGGTTGTATCCTCCCCTGCCCGTTTGGCTTGGCCAATCTCTTTTGCCAAGCCTTTCCTTTGCCCTTGGGCCTCCTGCAATGCAGCTAAAGCCGCCCGGCGTTGTTCATCCTCTTTCACCAAACTCTCCGCCACAGCAGGGAGGTTACGCCGTGCCAAAGCGGCATCGAAAGCAGCAGGATCAGCGCGTAGGGCTTTAAGGTCGTGCATAAGGTCAGATACTCCGTATAAGCTCTTAATTATGGGAGGGTGGATGAGGTCTCATCGTCATCATCAGCGGTGATAGGCTTAGGCTCTACCAAGCGAGCGGTTAGGATAGAGACCTCATACAACCCTACAAGCGGGATAGCGAGGCCCAGCATCGTAATTGCATCCGGCGGGGCCAATACCGCTGCAACCGCAAAAGCCGCCACATACGCATAACGGCGAACACGCCTTAGCTGCCCCGTCCCCACAAGCCCGGCCCGGACAAGGAGTGTTAATATCACAGGAAGCTCAAAGCAAATCCCAAAGGCCATAATCATCTTGGTGACAAGATTAAGATATTCCGAGACACGCGCTTGCAGCTCTATGCCCATCTGATTCGCCCCCCCTAATTGTTGGAAGGAGAGGAAGAACTTCCACGCAAAGGGGAAGACGAGGTAATAGGCCAACGCCCCCCCTGCGACAAACAACACCGGTGTGGCAATCAAAAAGGGCGCGAAGGCCTTTTTCTCATTCTTATACAAACCCGGTGCGATGAATATCCATGCCTGGATAGCAATCATCGGGAAGGAGAGGAAGAAAGCCCCAAAAACCGCTACACGCACATAGGTAAAAAAAGCCTCATAAAGGGCTGTATAAATCAAATGCGGTTGCTCACCCTTCTGCCGCATAATGCTCGCTAAAGGGGCGGCCAGAAAGCGGTAAATCTCACCCGAGAAGTGATAACATAGCAAAAACGCCACTACGAACGTCGCTAAAGACCAAATTAACCGTCGCCGAAGCTCCATCAAATGCTCCAGCAACGGCATGGGCTTATCCTCTACAGCCCCATTATCCTGCACTTCTGCTGTGGGGAGGGGTTGGGAGGTCGGCTCACTTATTTTAGAGGGGTCATGCTGGGTCATGAGGTCGCTGTCTCCCTCGTTTTATGAGGCTGTGATGGCGCAAGAATGGTCGTACGTTTACCATGATGCAAAGCAATTTCAGGCGGCAAGAAAGCAGGACGATGCCAATAACGTGCTTCTTCAATCAAGCGTAGAGCCGTCGTCGGGGGGAGGAGTGCGGGCGCGCGCTCCAACGCTGCGGCTTGCTCTTGCATACGGGCATTATGCGGCTGGGGGTTTGTATAAGAACGCGGCTGTCCTAACTCCTCACTCCCCGGTGCAGGCGGCGGAGGCGGGGGTGGTGGAGGGGGCGGCGGTGCCATAGGCATCCCCTCCTGAGGGCTACCTCCCATTTGCCTTTCTAATGTGCGGTCAGGATCAATCGCCTTGCGTAACTGCTCGCGTGGGCTAAATTGCCTAATCTCTCGTAATTGATCTCGTGCTTCACTGAGATCGGCCTCTTTAACCATCTCATCAATATGATGCTGAAACTCCGCCCCCATCTTCCGAATGGCTTTAAGCGTCTTAGAGAGCGTCCGCATCGCCACGGGGAGGTCTTTAGGGCCAATACAGACGAGTGCTACAATCACCAATAAGGCAATTTCCGTCCAGCTCAGGTCAAACATCGTCCCATCTCCCCCTTATGAAGGCCGAATGGTTTCTTCTAGCTCACTTCCCCCCTCATCGGAAGGCGGCTCAAAGAGCAATTCTTCCCGTCTGGGGAGGTCATTAAGGCTCGCAAGGCCAAAAATCCGTAAAAATTGTGGCGTTGTCCCCCAAAGAACAGGCCGCCCCGGCACCTCTTTACGCCCTTTAGGGGTTATCAATCCCTCCTCAAGCAATGTATCAAGAATACTTTGCCCAAGCCGTACCCCGCGTATTGTCTCAATCTCCACCCGCGTGCAAGGCTGATGATACGCCACAATCGCCAAAGCCTCCAACGTGCCTTGGCTCAACCGCCTTGGTCGCTCAATCACCCGCGCAAGGGCGGGGCCAAACATAGCGCGTGTCCGTAATTGCCAACCACCAGATACCGCCTGAAGCTCCACCGCATGGCCTTTATAACGCTGGGCCAGCCCATCAAGAACAGCACCGGGATTATCTGCCTGTTCCTCTAACCCTTGCTCCCGCAATATCGCCACAATAGCACTAGCAGAAACCGGCCCCGCATTGGCAAATAGCAGAGCCTCTACAAAGCTAACTGCCATTGCGGCTCTATCATGCTCCACCATGTCCGGCGGAATCTCCAGCATGGTTGACGGCATCTCACGCTCACTCATGCCCGCTCTCCTCTCTCTGCCGCCATTCTATGACGCCAAACGCATTTTCCTGCCGTAACTCCACCTGCCCCCCACGGGCCATCTCCAACCCAGCCATCAAAGCCCCAGCGAGGGCGGCGCGCTGGCTAAGGGGGCCGCCTTCTGTTAGCTCTGGCAAAACAGACGCCAAAGATTGCCACCCGGCCACATGCGCCCGCCCTAAAAGCCGTGCGAGTGCAGAGCGCGCTTGCTGGATGCTCCAATACCGCGCCACGCGTGGAGAATAAGAGCGTTTGCGCCCGCTCCGCCGCCGCGCAGCAAGATAAGCCAGAACCAAAGCCAGCATATCCCCCTTGAGCGGGGCCATCTCAATACGCGTATGATTTTCCGGCTCTGGTCGGGCAAACACATCACGCCCTAAGCGCGGTTGCTCCTCCAACCATGCCGCAGCACGGTGCATCTGTTCTAGGTCAATCAACCGCTCATGCAACTGCCCAGCGGCATCTTCCGCCTCATCATCCTGCGTAGCAGATGGCAGCAAAAGGCGAGATTTTAACCATGCGAGCCACGCCGCCATGACCAACCAATCCGCCGCTATCTCCAACCGTAACGCCTCCGCCCCACGGCGGGCGCGCTCTACAACATCCAGATATTGCTCTGTGAGTTGCAGAATGGAGATTTTCTGGAGGTCCACCTTCTGAGAGCGCGCAAGGTCTAAAAGGAGGTCCAACGGCCCCTCAAACCCCTCCAACACCAAATGCAATGCGTCACTCACAAGCGATAGGCCATTGCGTTAGTTTGTCACCACAGCACAAGCCTGCGCTTGCGCATGCAGCTTCACACAGAATTGCCGCGCCGCTGCCCGGTCAGCAAAGCCTCCCACCCGCAAACGGATGAAGTGCTTACCATCGCGCTCCACCGTCCGCAAAATAGGCTCACGCCCGCCTAAAAGGTCTGGCAAGCGGTTACGCAGATGCGCCCATTCCTGCCGGGCTTGCGCCTCATTTTGTAAAGCAGCAAGCTGTACTTCATATAATGTCGCAGAGGCCGGGGCTGGTGCTTCGGCCTGCGCCGCCTTGGCCTCTTTCCCCTGCCCTGCTGCATTATCGAGTATAGCCGGTGGCAAGGGAGCAACTTTTGCCGGGGGAGGAAGCTCCCCTTCCTGAACGGCTGAGGTTTGCGCTGCTGGAGCTTTCACAGCCTCTTGCTTCGCTTCAGTCTTTGTTTCCCCATCCATAGGGGAAGCCCCTGCATTATCTGCCCCAGACGGCGGCTTCGTTTCCGACAGTGACGAGGCTTCACCCTCTTTATGAGCGGTAGCGTCAGAGGCCGCTACTTTCTCCTCCCCATTGGTTGCAGGCTGGTCCAACCGTCCCGCAAGCAAGCCCGCATCGGGCTGTTCTGGCGGGGGGGCTAAATGCACCGCACCGCGACCGGTAACGTCACTTTTGGTTGTATCATCCCCCATAATCATCATACCGCCGGGGTCAGCGGGGCGATCCTTCACAGCATAGGGCGGCGGGCCAATCACAGGCACACCAGCGGGATGACTGCCCACAACCCAATTCCACACCCCGCCAATCACAAGCAGCAAGACCGCTCCCGCAAGGGCAAGAATCATCAAACCACGCGTGCCGAATTGACCTGTTAGAAATGATGAGACAAACCCCGCACGACCCGCCGCATCGCCATCACGCACGTTGCGCTCTCTGCGCGGCGGCCGCTGCGCCCCACCAGCTAAGCGTTCGCGCCCTTGTGGGGGTGTGTCATCCTCATACTCATCATCCGGCCTAGCCATGGCTTAGCGTAGCTCCTCTACCGCCTCAACACCTAGAAGCCCTAGCCCGATGCGCAATGTCGCCGCAATGGCCGCAACAAGAGCCAAGCGTGCCTTGCTTGCCTCTGGGGCATCATCTTGAATAAAGCGCAAGCTCGTCTCCTCACGCCCGCGATTCCAAAGCGCATGGAAGTCCGCCGCAAGGTCAATGCAATAGGTTGCAATACGGTGCGGCTCCCGCGCGAGAGCAGCGGCCTCGATCTGGCGGGGCAATTCTGCAATGCGGCGTAAGACGGCTAATTCCTCATCCGCTGTAAGGGAAGATAAATCCTGCCCTGCAAGGGCGGCCTCTGTCATAGCCTCCGCCCCGTAACGCTCCTCCCCCAACCGTAGAACAGACCGACAACGTGCATGAGCGTAATTGACGTAAAAGACCGGGTTATCCCGCGTCTGCGCAACAACGGCATTGAGGTCGAACTCCATCTGCGCATCGGCCTTACGGGTCAGCATGGTAAAGCGCACGGCATCCTTGCCGACTTCATCAATCAAATCCCGCAAGGTCACAAAGGTGCCAGCCCGTTTGGACATACGCACTGGCTCGCCATCTTTTACGACACGCACAATCTGGCACATCACGACTTCAAAAGCCGTCTTACCCTCCGTCAACGCCGTAATGGCTGCACGCATCCGCGAGACATAGCCGCCATGGTCAGCCCCCAATACGTCAATCAAAAGGTCCGAACGGGATGCTTTATCAGCATGATAGCCGACATCATTGGCAAAATATGTGTTCGACCCATCAGACTTCCGCAAGGCGCGGTCTTGGTCATCCCCAAACTCTGTCGAGCGGAAAAGCGTCTGAGGGCGCGCCTCCCAATCCTCGAGCTTCTTACCCTTTGGAGGCTCTAACACGCCTTCATAAAGCAGGCCGCGCGCTTCCAACTGAGCGATGGCCGCATCCACCTTCCCGCTCTTTAAAATCTCTGCCTCACTGCTAAAGATTTCATGCTGAATCCCTAAAGCTGCGAGGTCCTCTTTAATCATCCCCATCATCTGGGCGAGAGCTTCCGCCCGCACAGTCTCAAACCACGCATCCTCTGGGGCAACACCCCCATCAGCCCCGGCAAGGGCACGGCCATGTTTTTTGGCCAAAGCCTGCCCCACAGCAATGAGATAATCACCTTGATATTGCAAACCACTCGGGGCCAACGCCCCAAACTCATCAGCCGGAATCTCCGTACCAATAGCCTGAAGATACCGCCAATAAGCCGCCCATGTTAGCGCAATAACTTGCGCCCCAGCATCATTAACGTAATATTCCCGCGTGACGTTAAAACCCGCTGCTGCTAGCAGGTTCGCTAGTGCATCCCCCACCACAGCCCCACGGCAATGGCCAACATGCATCGGCCCGGTCGGATTAGCCGAAACATACTCCACATTCGCACGTTTCCCCGTCCCTAAGCGGGACTGCCCATAAGCCGCCCCGCGCTTGAGAACAGCTTTTGCGACATCATGAAACAAAGCAGGCTTTAAGGTCATATTCACAAAGCCAGGGCCTGCCATCTCTACATGGGCGATGTCAGGCAAAGCCTCTAGCTGCGCGACAAGCTCTTTAGCAATCTCAAAAGGTTTCCGCTTAGCTGGCTTTGCTGCCAAAAGGGCCGCATTCGTTGCCATATCCCCATGGGACGCATCACGCGGAGGAGTGACCTCCACACGGGCAGCAACATCATCTGGCAGGTCAGGCAATACGGTCTTGAGAGCCGCAACGACCTTCTCGCGCATGACGGAAAAAAGACAATCTGGAGATGATGCTGTCGGGGCAAGAGCTGCCATAATCTATATTATTCCCTTTAAAACCTGCCAAAGCCCTTCTTACGGCTTGGTCTTTCTTCCGTCCCTGATACCGCACTTACCCTAAAACGGAAATATCCATCAGCCGGCGATGTTCCTCCATCGCAAAACGATCCGTCATCCCTGCAATATAATCAGCAACTACACGGCGCGAGGCGGCCTCGTACCCTTTTTTCTTGCTTGGCAAAGCTTGCTCCCGCCATGGCGTTGGCAGTAGCTCCGGCTCATTACCCAAAATAGTGCAAATATCTCCCAAAGCGATACGCGCTTTACGGGTCATCCGCTGTACACGCCAATGCCGATACATCCGCGCATAAAGGAACTTGCGTATCTCCTTATTCCGCTCGGCCATTTCAGGCGAGAACTCCACCATCGCCCGGCCTGCATGGCGCACCTCATCCGCATTTTGCGGGTCTAACGCGGCTAAATTCTTCTGGCTTTGTTCAATCAGGTCACTCGCTAAGCGATTAATCACCCGTCGCACCGTCTCATGCCGAATACGCTGGTCACGGTCAAACGCCCCATGACCGGACCAATCCAGCGCACGCGCTTCCTCAAGGCAGGTTTTTAAAAGTGGGACGGATTCAATATCCTCAAAACTGAGCAAGCCCGCCCGCAAGCCATCATCAAGATCATGCCCATGGTAAGCGACATCATCACAAATAGCGGCAATCTGCGCTTCTACAGAGGCATAACATTCCAACTCTAACGGGTAACGGTCATCAAAACTCACCAGCCACGGGGAGGGTCGTTTTACAGGGCCGTGATGTTTTGCCAGCCCTTCCAACGCCTCCCATGTCAGATTCAAGCCATCAAAACCATTATATCGCGCTTCAATCTCCGTCACTTGCCGTAAGGACTGGATGTTATGGTCAAACCCACCCCAATCCTTCATCGCCTCTTGCAACGCATCCTCCCCAGCATGACCAAAAGGCGTATGGCCAAGGTCATGCGCGAGGGCGATAACCTCTGTTAAATCCTCATTCACCCCTAATGTCCGGGCAATAGAGCGGGAGATTTGTGCGACTTCGAGCGAATGGGTCAGCCTTGTGCGGAAAAAATCACCTTCATGATTCAAAAAAACTTGCGTCTTATATTGCAGCTGACGAAACCCCGCCGAATGTAACACACGGTCACGATCACGCTGCCACGGGGTGCGGGTAGAGCTTTCCTCCTCTGCAAATTGTCGCCCGCGCGCGCCTTGCAACTGTACAGCGTATCTAGCCATTATGCTCTATTGTCCCCATATCCATATGTAGGCTGCTATAACTACACAGCCTTTCAGCTTTTGATTCTTGGCGTCCAATTTTATAGTGTCAACCGTTCCGCAACCATTTCTGCCGCGATGGTAAGCGTTTTTGTGATGATAAGGAGCATATCTCATGGCCGAGTTTGGCATTTCCCCCGCGGCAGCGGCCCGTATCGCAGAGATTATTAGCCAGCAACCCCAGCCTGAAAACACCGCCCTGCGTGTTGCCGTACTCGCGGGCGGGTGCAATGGCTTCCAATATCAATTTAAGCTTGTGCAAGAGCGAGAAAGCGATGACCATTTAATTGAAAAAGACGGCGCACGCGTCTTTGTTGACCCTACAAGCCTAGACCTCCTCGAAGGGGCAGAGCTAGATTTTGTTGATAAACTCATGGGCGCGCATTTTACAGTTAAAAACCCCAATGCGGCCTCATCTTGCGGGTGTGGCAGTAGTTTCTCCCTCACCTAACGCCCTTTTTGGAGACCTCACACCCTATGTCCCTGACCTTTGCCAGTTGGAACATCAACTCCATCCGCACCCGTGCCCATCTGGTAAAAGACTGGCTGGACCGCAATGAAGCCTGTACCTTGCTCTGCTTGCAAGAAATTAAATGCGAAGCCCACCAATTCCCCCCTCTCTTTGAGGAGGCTGGCTTTCATGTCGCTGTCGCGGGGCAGAAGGCTTATAACGGAGTTGCCCTCATCAGCCGCGCCCCTCTAACCATCACGACCGACCACCTCCCCGGTTTTGAAAGTGACGAGGCCCGTTACATCGAGGCTGAGCTAGACGATGTGACCATTGGTAATCTCTACCTCCCCAATGGCAATTCTGGCGGAGAGGCCGGCTTTGCTAAGAAGTTAAACTTCTTTGACGCCCTTTATCATCGCGCCCGTGCTTTGCAGCAAGGGGGACGCTCCTTCGCCTTTATTGGTGATTATAATGTCTGCCCAACGGATGAAGATTACGCCCCCAAAGCTCTCTCCCCCGATGATGCCCTCCTCCACCCAGAAAGCCGCGCAGGCTTCCGCCGTCTGCTATGGTCCGGCCTGACAGACGCACTGCGCTGCCTACACCCTACCGGGCAACATTATACATTCTGGGATTATCAGGCAGGGGCATATCAACGTAATTCCGGCTTACGGATTGATCACGCCCTCCTCTCCCCCCGCCTTGCCGACCGCCTCACCAGCTTCACCATCGACAAAGACGAACGCGGCCGAGACAAACCCTCCGACCATGTACCGGTGGTGGTAAAATTAGACACCGCCCAATCCTCTCATGAATAAACAACCTTTCACTCTAAAAGCGAGGGCGGCGCCATACTCTAAACGCCCCCCTGCTAAGATGGACAAATAATTACAAGACAGTAAATATCGCTTGTTCGCTCCACCCAAATAAGCCATCATATTCGTGATGTTATGGTGAAGGGACGTTCAAGATGAGCTCATTAATTTTATATAGAGAACATAACAAAGCAAAAGAAGGGCATAATCACAGTAACATCCTTCAAAATGAAGCTTTTAACAAACTCTTTCATCTCATCAGTATGCAGCTTCAAACTGTTGAAAATTTTTCACTACCTAGCCAAGATGCCCTCTCCCACCATCATACCCACCAAGCCATCCTTATTGAGGGCGGCCGTGGTAGTGGGAAAACCACATTTCTCCTCAATGCTCTTCATGCACTTGATGGGAAAGAAGCATTCACAAATGAGCAAAAGCAAGCTTATACATTCCCTGATGATCTTAGCAAAAAATCACATGACTTAGCTGGGAAGGTTTGTGTTTTACCTATCATAGACCCTACTCTTATTGAGACGAAACAACATATCATCATTGTAATAATCGCAATGATTGATAAAATCTTGGACCGTCACTGCTCCCCTATGTATACAGAGACTGACCAATATAAAGAAGTTGATAAAGCACGGGAGGACATGGCTGAAGGCTTAACGCTCATTGATGGCATCGGTCGGGCTGAGCCTTATGGCGAGGCGAACTGGGAAGACCCTCTATGGATTATGAGCACTGGCCTACGCAAGGCGAAGAAAGGGTCTTTCTTTGAGAAAGCTTTCCAAAATTACATTCATCACGCTTTAAAGGTTTTAAATAAGAAAGTCTTTATCCTCGCTTTTGATGATATAGATACCAATTTCGAGCATGGCCATAGTATTCTCGAGGCCATCCGTAAATATCTTACAACCCCTCAACTTGTTTTAATTATTTCCGGCGATCTAGATCTCTATGGCCGCCTTGTTCGTAGCAGTATTTACGATACGCTGGGAAAAAATATTCTAGATCACGATAATAAGCTGATGGGCGGCAGCGCCACTAGCCTTTCCAGAGATGTATGGGAACTTGAGGAACAATATCTCCTGAAGATTATCCCCCCACAAAACCGTATTGCTATGCTGCCCCTCAGTGGTATCATCCAACAAACAAGAGACGGTAATAAAGACATTATTTGTATCAAAAATACTTACGACAGCACAAATGATGAAGATAAAAACAAGATAGATGAGTGGGTAAGTAAGCATATTAATCGCCTCCTTCTAAATGGACACGATACCACCCCTCATCCCTTTTTTGATATTATTTCCCGCGAGCATTTACGTATCGTTATTGATTACCTCTATGCCCTAGACAATGAAACAACCACCACGGCACGACAAGCGGTCCAAAAAGTATTTGAAGCCCGCCTACGGCATGCAGGGATAGACGTACAACACCTCGCCTATACAACAGCTGAGGACACACGCTTTACTGTGTTTCGCTGGCTTGCAGGGCAAGATGCCCCCGCAAGCTTAGGCTTGTTTGGGGTCCCTAATGATTCGAGAAAAGCAGTAATTGTACACTGCCTTGCCCTAGCCCTTGCGCAAGAGCTGGACCAATCACTTTACGCAGCTTTCAGGACTCTCTTGACCGTCAATCTCCCCATTCAAATGATGCAGCGTGGCGATTATACAATTCCCCTCGTTCGCACTGCCATGGTTGACTTCCTCTGGTCAGATACAGGCACGGATAGCAGCCTCTTCGAAATCATCGCTCGTATTGGTAGTATCAGTCGTCTAGAGAGTATTTCTAACAAACAAACCTCTATCGGCACAACAAAAGCTAGTTGCTTCGGCTCAGTCGGCATTTTAAAAAAACCCAGGGATAGGCTTAGCACGTTAGGCTTGATGTTTGGATTTACTGTTTCAGGTCAGGACGCCTCTCTAAGAAAGATTCATATTGGACATTTCCAGCCAGATAACACTGAATCCGGGAACAGCCCAAATAATACCAAACCAAATAATGGTGATAATCCACCCCCCGGCTTTAAGCTTAAAGATAACAATAAAAAAAATGGGCAGCCAATATACCTCTCTAGAAAATGGCTCTCTGATGTTGAAGCGGCTGCTCAGCCATTTACCAACAGAGCCATTGAGCGCGGCATAGCGTGGTTTACGATCGGCGACATCATTGCACGCAGTGGAAAATTCGGCGATATTCTGAAGCTTATTTATTATAAACGGTACGCCCTTGATGGCGCAGAATACGATTCTATTTCGGCATTTTCTCTCTTCGCCGCTATCGTAGAGCTTTTAAGGAATGACCTCTCACCTGATTCCTTCATGAATGAATTGTTCAAAAAAAGGAATCGTCTAGATACCGTACCCGCCTTTTCCATCAATGATAATAATGAAATAACCAATTCTACCTCTACCCCCCCTAATGAAGATGATGAGGACGATAAAGACGATGATACCTCTTCAGGTAATGCTGGGAATGACGCTTCCTTTAACAATTTTGTTGAAAAAATAAAAGAGTGGCGAGAATCATCGAAAGAATATTTCAACTGTTCAAGGAAAAAAGATGATTTTCATATCTCTCCCACCATGCTCGGAGAAATAGCGAATCAAATACACGCACAACTTATCTCCCTGGACGCGGAAGTCCGCGAGAACTGGCAAACTGGGCTTATCCTACAACGCCAAATCACAAATATTCTCCATGTCCTTATCACGGCCACATCCAATAGCCAGTACCGTGTCGAAGCTCCCAAACATACAGACAAGCCTCTGATTCGTGCTCTAAGTCGAACCACAAAAGAATCCCCTCTTCATCCCCTTGCAGCGTCCGTCCTCTCCTGCCCGCTCATATGGATTTTTTTACCACCAACCGTTCGAACAAGGAGTAGAACACCGTTATATAAAGCAGCCGAAAACGCCCTAATCATCAGTAATTTTCCAACAAAGGAGCATTCAATCGATGATTTCCTCACCCCACCCTCTTTCAATATTTTAATTGGCCGCATACATTCAAGAAGTAATAGCGATACCGTTGGACAAATAGGATTCTTCAAAATCCTCAATGTAGTGCCACGTTACTATCCTAGTTCAAAATAATGGATTACTACTCTCGAGATGCTCTTCTAGAAGACCACCTTATTGCTCTCGCCAAAGCAAGCTTTTCTCACACAAGCTTGCTTACTCGGCTGAATCAATTCAACGCCAAGGATTATGGTCCCAAGGTCCTAAATGCCTTTTGGAAGCAAAAAAATGAACGTAAGGACATAGAGAGGATCTTCCTAGAAGACCGCTTCTTGAACTTTCGACAATTATACTCGGCTCTCACGGATGAAGCCATTGAGAATAAAGTCGCTTGGCTTATCGAGGCGTTGGGCAAAAGCACCTTCCCCCTCAAAAAGGAGGAAATCAACAACCCTATTTCCTCTCTCCCTTTCCTCCTCCAAAAACTGGGGGACGTCTTTCTAGTCGAAGGTCATGATAAAACGCTACGGGTTCATTCCCATTTGCTCGAAAAATGGCAGGACCTTATCCTTGTCGTTCCGCCTCTTCTCATTATAGCAGGATGGCTGACCAGACATTGCCCTGCCCCCACCAAAGGCAGTGCGTCCTACAACTCTTTATGTGTTACATATTATACGCGTATACAGCATTTACTATGCGATAGTACCCTCCCCATTGATAATAACCCCTTTATGGACCATTTGTGCCGCGATATAGGGCTAGAAGAAACACACATGCACCTCAATGGAACTACTGAGGCTGAAAAAGTATGGGTCGATGGGCTGAAAAATCATCAAAAAATCATAGCCGGTCTCACTCATAACAGCTCCTCTGAGGGCGGCATATCTACCCCTATCGGCAATGGAGTCGCCCGTCTCTTAAAACAAGAAGAACACGCCCTAACCCCAAAAATACTCCATAATAGAATTATCCATGCGGCGGCTCTTAAAAGCTATCTATTAGAAACCTCTGAAAATAACTCTTTTAACGCACAAGAGGCTCTCTCTGAGGGGGATTTAGCGTGGTCAAGCCGCTATCTCAAAGCCATACGTACCCCTGCCTATTCTAACCTGCACATTACTGCGAGAGAGGCCATACGGCTGGCATCTATTATAGATCGCCTTACTTCTAAAGAATCATCCTCTTTTGAGGGCATCTGCTTCTTTTTTTATGTATTAGTCCGTGCCCAATTTTGTCGTCTTCTTGTCCAACAAAGCAATCAAAACGGTTTTGACCAATTCCAATATATTACAAATAATGATCTGCGCGAAGAAACAGAAAAAACATATACAGAGCGTTTCCGACAAATAGAACGTGGTACTCAAAAGTCTATCAGCTTCTTAGAAGGGCGTTTCGCCCCTAAAGTAACACCAGAAAAGAACGCTAATATTCTTTATCAGATTCTACGTGGCTATTCATATTTTTTAAATGAAACACCCCAAGGTAAATCCCGTGACAATCCCAAAAGGAACTTCTGTGGTGCTTCACAACCACCTATTTCTCTCAAAAATTATTTGGACATAACTAAAGACTTTGAAGCGGAAAGAAGTGAACGCCATACCCAACGCCGTCTAAGGTTAGGGCTTACCGCCCATTTTATAAAAAAGCAGGCTACAAACAAAAGAAAGGTTCCTACATTATGCAGAAATAGTAACGTCCGTTGTGATGCGGATCGTTCTGCCCGGGCTCTCCTCAAGATATTAGATCAAACACCTGGTCTCTACGACCTTATCTCAGGTATAGATGCTGCCAGCAATGAGCGTCACGCTAGCCCTGAGGCCTTTGCTCCTGTCTTTCGACGAATGTATCGTAAGGGCATTAAACGCAAGACGTATCATGTCGGCGAAGATTTCTGCCACCTTGCCGCCGGAATCCGGGCAATCAATGAAGCTGTCTTTTTTCTAGATCTTTCTTCAGGATGTCGCATCGGCCACGGTACCGCTGCCGGACTCAATCCCCAGCATTGGTGGGACGCTGTTGGTGGCCGCATCGTCCAACCCTGCGAAGACAGATTAGATGACCTCGTATTCGCTTGGGGTACTCTAAAAGAAAAAGCACTCCTCCTCGATAGACTTCCCCTTCTAGATGAAGAAATAAAAAGGCTAGCTAGCTATATCTGGAACGATACTACCTTAACACCAGATCTATTATACCGTGCCTGGAAACTACGTTACCTAGACCCACTTGTACAAGATTATCATTATGATGACCCTGCTATCAAATATGACCGTTATTATGATGTTGATAGTAATCTCCGCCAAGAAAAGTTACTGCACAAAAAAGCAATGAATGACTTCCCTGCATACCAACATTATCTAAAACGTCATCAGATAAATAAACTCAAAAAACAGGACTACGGCCCCCTGTCTCGTTCTCAAGAACTAATACCTATACGACAGGAAGATAATATCTTAACCACAGAAATATTATCCACATTACAGGAACTCACTATCAGCTTACTGCAAGAACGCCACATCGCCATCGAAACACTACCAAGCAGCAATATTAGAATTAGTATCCATAAAAATTATGCAGACCATCATATCACCAACTGGCTTGGCTATGGCCATCTCACACATTTACCCAATATCGTTGTTGGGTCTGATGACCCGGGGATTTTCGCCACAAGCCTCCGGATGGAATATGCCCATCTCTTTAGAGCATTAACGATGCTTCAGACAACACAACCGCTACCCCACATAAACGCCGAAGATATACTCAAACGACTTTGTGCTACTGCCCAACAATACCGCTTTTCCTAAAACGGCACCTTCATCATGGCTCGGAACAAAGCCTCGGCCTGCTTTTGCACGTCTTGCTTCGGTTTGGGGAAGGGGCGGGCCTCGGCATGGGCGAATTCGGCTTCGATAAGCTCATTCACCGCAGGGATGGAAGGGCCGCTCTGCTGCTCCCGGCTTCTGGATTTAAGAGGCAGCAACTCCCGGATAGGCCCCAATACGGAGCGTGGCACGTCACAGCCCTGACAAAGGGCTTGAAAGTTCATCGGAGGTTGGCCCTGCCCGTGCAGGCGCATCCAGCGTAACGCCATGGCCGGGCGTAGCGCGTAAAACAGCCGCTTATAACGTGTTGTTCCATCCTGTTGGAAGGCACGCTTCCAGCTATTACGCCCTAGATTTAGATAATGAAGTTGGCAGCTTAATCCCGCTTCAATCTGCTGGGCAAAGGCGGCAAGCTCATCAGCTTGTGCTTGCCATACATAACGCACCGGGCTGACTAACCATTCCAACAAAGTGGGATTAGGTTTCATCAATAGATTCAGGGCCTTGCGTATATCCCAGCCATTTACGTCCAAATCATCAGAGATAGGCATCTCAATCACATCCCGGCCTGGCGTTAAGGACAAATACCAATCCAACCGATGGCGATAGATAAAGCGCACATCATAATCACTATCTGGCGAGGGGAACCCCCATGCACGGCTGCCACTCTCCACAGCAAACAGGATCTCCACATCATGATCCTGCTCAATCTGTCGCAAGCTGGCCATGACCTCCGCCCGCACCGCTGGAGCAATTTCCGGCACGTAATCCGGCATCATCTCATCAAAACTCACGCGCCGCTCCTTCTTTCCCCTCCCCAGAATGGCCCAGACCATCACAAGAAGACATAGCCCCGCTACAAAAAAGCCGAGATGGACTTACCATCCCGGCCTTTATCTCACCACCTAAACCATCCACTCAAGGCTGTAACTCAGCCCTTCTTTTCCGCCGCGTTACCGCTGGAAGCAGAAGGTTTCGGCTTAGGCAAGTCCAGCTTGAGGGAAAGCTCCTTCAAGCGGGCTGGCTCGACCGGTGCAGGAGCTTCCATCATTAAATCCTCCCCGCTCTGATTCAGCGGGAAGAGAATGACCTCACGAATATTCGGCTCATCAGCGAGCAGCATGACGATGCGATCCACACCCGGTGCCGCACCACCATGCGGCGGAGCACCATAGCGGAAGGCATTGAGCATCCCACCAAAGCGCGCCTCCACAACATCAGGGCCATAACCTGCAATCTCAAACGCCCGTAACATCACCTCTGGCAGATGGTTACGCACCGCCCCGGAGGATAGCTCCACACCATTACAGACAATATCATACTGATAAGCCTTGATGCTCAACGGGTCCTGCGTATTCAGGGCCTCCAAGCCACCCTGCGGCATGGAGAACGGGTTGTGGGAGAAGTCAATCTCTCCTGTTTCCTCATTACGCTCATACATGGGGAAGTCCACCACCCAGCAGAAGCGGAAGGCATTTTGCTCAATCAGCTCTAGGTCTGTCCCGATCTTCGTCCGCACTACGCCAGAGAATTTGGCGACCTCATCACCCTTCCCTGCCACGAAGAACACAGCATCACCGGCCTTCAAGCCGCACATCTCACGGATTTTCGCAACGCGCTCGGCTTCCAGATTTTTGGCAATTGGGCCTTTCCCGCCTTCTTCATCAAAAATAATATAGCCAAGACCACCAGCCCCTTGGTCCCGCGCCCAATTATTAAGTTTATCGAAGAAGGCACGAGGACGGCTGCCCGCACCCGGCGCCGGGATCGCCCGCACCTGCCCACCAGAGGCAGCAATACGCGCAAATAACCCAAAGCCAGAGCCTGCAAATTGCTCCGTTACATCCTTAATAATCAACGGGTTACGCAAATCCGGCTTATCGGAGCCATAATCGCGCATCGCATCCGCATAGGGAATACGGGGGAAGGCCCCTTCGGTAATCTTCCATCCCTCTGGGGTAAACTCATTAAACACGCCCGCTAATACTGGCTCTAGCACTGCGAAAATATCTTCCTGCGTGGCGAAAGACATTTCAAAATCCAGCTGATAGAACTCGCCGGGACTGCGATCCGCACGGGAAGCCTCATCACGGAAACAGGGAGCGATCTGAAAGTAGCGGTCAAACCCCGCCACCATCGCCAACTGCTTAAATTGCTGCGGAGCCTGCGGCAACGCATAGAACTTACCCGGATGCAACCGTGCTGGCACGAGGAAGTCCCGCGCACCCTCTGGGGAGGAAGCTGTAAGAATAGGGGTTTGGAACTCAGTAAAGCCCTGCTCGACCATACGGCGGCGCAAGCTGGTGATAATCTGGCTCCGCAAGACGATGTTGCGGTGCATCTTCTCACGCCGGAGGTCGATATAACGATATTTCAGGCGTAAATCCTCAGGATAATGCTCCTGCCCCGCCACTTGGAAAGGCAGCACCTCCGCACGAGATTGCACATCAATCTCGCTGGCACGAACCTCCACATCCCCTGTTGGCAAGGCGGGGTTACGCTGCCCATCCTCACGCACCACGACCTCACCGGTGACGGTGATGACGCTCTCCACCCGCAAACGCTCGGCTTTTTCGAGCAATGCCCCCTCAGAAGGGATGACAATTTGCGTCATGCCGTAATTATCGCGTAGGTCGATAAAGAGCAGCCCGCCATGGTCCCGCTTGCTATGAACCCAGCCAGAGAGCCGTACGGTCTTGCCTGCATCATCAGCACGCAGGGCATTGCAAAGATGGGTACGGTACTGGTGCATGAATCTCAAACCTCGTTATTATCGTCTCTAACGGCATAAGGTGCCTTACGCCATCCTGACGCAGCATCCCTCTTCTCGCTGCTTCCTACCTGAAAAACTAAAAAAACGCCAATCTTAATCCGTCATTGCTCCTGCTATGGTAGAGAAAGAGATTCAATAAAAATCATAATTGCCATGTTTCTTGATGATGTATTTCTTAACCGTATCAATGATGTAACATTTTATATTATACGCCCATGTACCGAAGCGGATTTCCGGCCGGGAGACTGGCTTTTGCCCAAAGCTCGCTAACATTTTTGCTGTACGAACAGAGCCAAAACCGTCAAAATCAAAAATCAGATGCCGCTCTTTGGCTTGCTTCATCGCCTCCCAAATAAGCAACATCGTCATGCCCGGTACTCTAGAGCAATGACAGCGTGCCGATTGCCAAAAATAAAGCGTCTGCTCGTCCCATATTAATAATGCGGCAGAGACAAGCCTCTCTTGCTCATAAGCATAGAGGGCCATCGCCTGGTCACGTTGATAAGCAGCATCAAACAACGCCTTTAACAGGGGGAAATCATGATGATTATGCGGCAATTCTCGTTGTACTAGGCCAATAAATCTTTCACAATCTCCCGCCTGCTGAACAGAGAGCTTCTTCTCGGCTGTCCTAATAAGATTACGCGTTTTATGGTCACAATCATGCCAAACAGCCTCCAATGGCTTCTCCGGCATAATGCGAAAGGTAAAGTCATGCATGACCTTAAACCCCGCTAGACGAAAGGCCAGTAAGGACTCATTATCCGGGTCTACAAAAAATTGAACCCCATCATGCTTGGGTAAACGCGCGATTGTTTTTTCAACAACGTGCCGAATATTTTGTTCATGTCGAAATGGCTTAGAAGGCGGGAGCGATAAATGCGGGCCTAATATCCGCGTATATTTCGGCATCCTTATAACGGGAGAACCTAATTTCTTTTTTACAATGAATGGAAAATGAGACACAATTTTCCCACCCATCTCAATATCGATAGATGAAAATTGCCCACGGCTTGCTAGCTCCAACCACCAATCTTGATGAAAAATAGATAGCGGCTTTGATATTAAAGTAGCATCAACCATAAGAAACACTTTATTAATCATGTTTAAAGATAGGTAGAGTTGTAACATTAAATTGTAGTAAGTTATACTAATAATTATTTTAATTTCTTATAGTCTTAGGCTATGCGGCTCGGCTTTCATCCTCCTACTATCTCTATCTAAAGGGCCGTTTATACAATACGCGTCCTAACCTCTCGCGCCACAAATCCTTCAAAATCCACGGCAGCGCGTGCCATCGCTGCAGAACGGCCTGAGGAGACTAATGCAACAACTTTTTGACCCTTCATATAAGCGGCCATAAAATCAAACCCGCCGAGGTCACCCTCAATCAAAACATGATCAAAGCTCTCACCCCAACCTAAATATTCCAGCTTTTTGCCAAATTGCTGCGTCCAATACCACGGAACAGGCATAGGCTGGGGCGGGAGGCCTAAAATACTCCGTGCTGCTGCACGGCCCTCACATTGGGCAGGACGCCAATGCTCAATCCGACATAATGCTCCATTCCGCCGGAACGCAGCCACATCCCCAGCCGCATAAATACCGGGGCGTACCTGCATAGTATCATCTACGATAATACCCCCTACCACGCCCTCATCCTCAATATGAGAGGGCAAAAAATCCCGTGATGGCTTATTCCCAACGGATACAAGCACATGCGTGCAATTAAGCACCATACCATCACCCAGCTCCACCCCCGTGACGCGCTCTGTCCCGTGGATGCCCACAACGGCGGTATCTGTCACAAAGGCAACGCCATTATCCTCATGCAGACGGCGTAGAATCTGCCCAACTTCGCGCCCCCATTGCCCCTCCATAGGGAAAGGACGCTCTGTTGCAATGATGGTCACCCCAGCCCCTTTTTGCCGCAGAGCAGAAGCTGTCTCTAACGTTGTAAGCCCACAGCCTATGAGGATAACGGCTTGGTCTCCCGTAATCTCCTCGGCAATCTTCCACGCATCCCGTACCGTATGGAGGGACATCACCCCCTCAAGCTCTATCCCCGGTAATGGCGGCAAAATGGGCCGCCCCCCTGTGGTGATAAGGATGTGGTCAGCACTATACCGCTTGCCTTCCTCTAAAAGGACTTCCTTTTTCTCACAATCCAGCGCAACGACCTTGCCCCGCATACGGGCAATTTCATGCCGTGCATAAAAAGCTTCGCTCAAAAGAGGGGAGGGTTGAACTTTCTCCCCCCCACCGAGGAAGACCCCTTTGCTCAAAGCCGGACGTTCATAGGGCAAAAAACCCTCATCCCCAATCAAGGTAATGCGCCCTGCAAAACCTTCTTCCCGCAATGTATAAATCGCACTCGCCGCAGCTGCCCCAGCCCCTACGATGAGGACCCTCTCCTCCTCTCCGCTCTGTTCAACCGGTTTGCGAGACATCGGGTGCGCCCCTACAAGAACACGCCCCTCCACCTGCCGGACCGGGTAAACCGGCAAATGTGAAAAAGCGATAGGCTCTTTCAGCTTACCATCTCGTACCCCAAAGACAGCTTTATGCCATGGGCAAACAACCACATCCCCATGCACAGAGCTACGACAAGCCAAGTCTCCGCGAAATGTCGCACCCTTATGCGGGCATCGCCGCCCGATAGCGTGGATATCATCCCCCATCCGCACAAGCGCAATAGACTGCTCTTGTAGCGTAATGGGCAGGATGTCTCCTTCACGCACATCCTCTATCGCGGCGACATCATAAAGGGTTTGGTCCGGCACAGGAGAACCAGCCCCTCGCGTTCCTGCTTCCTGAACCACTTGAGGAGCTTTCTCCACCATCGCGCCCTAATCCCTTTTCATACCGCAACGCTACTATCGCCCTCTATTGATAAAGAAGCTTAGAAGAAATCGTCCCGGTCCGCATTATCATCAGAAAAATCTTGTGGGCCGAAATCTTGTGCGCCAAAGCCCCCAGCATCTGTCCCACTACCACCAAAAGGATCTGTCCCTTGTGGGCCGTTAAAATCCCCATTCGCACCATCGCCATAATAATTATTGACGATGGTTGTCTCATTACCAAAATCGGCCCCCGTCCCGGCGGCACCCTCATGGGCCCCATGCTCACCAGAGAACAGCCCCTCCAACGCATGTGCTGCCATCATACCACCAGCGACACCGGCTGCTGTTGTCAAAGCCGAACCTAAAAAGCCCGAACCAGAGCGTGCAAACATCCCCGGCTGATAGCCCGGCGGTGGGGCATAAGCCCGCCCCATTTCCGGCGCAGCCGCCCCAGAGGCTGGGCCCCAACCCGGTGGCAACGCTGCCCCACGCGGCGGCGGCGTAGCAGGACCACGGCCAAACAACCCGGAGAAGAATCCACCAGACTGCCCCCCTTGCGTACTCGATTGCGAGGCCGTTTGCTGCTGCAATAACGCTATCTCCCCTCGTGCTTGCTGGAGCTGCATCTCAAGCTCACGAATACGCGCTTGTGCTTGGGCTAATGCCGCCTCCTGCACAACAGCAAGCTGCGTGATGCGGTAGCGCGCCTCTGGGTAACGCTGAAAGGTCTCAGCAATATAGCGGTCCGCCTCTGGGTCAATAGGGGGCAAGCTAGCTGGCCCTTGACCATTTGGCAGCCCTACCCCGCCCCCAACACGAGCAACAAAGCGGCTTATGAGATCACGTTCTTCCGAATTCATGAATAAGCTATCCTTCATCAGGCAAGGGCTATAGCGGCTAGGAAGACCGCCCTTATTGCCCCATAAGATAGGATACTGTTCCCCACCCCTGCAAGGCCCCTCCTCCCCTCATGCCAAAATTGCCTTCTAGCTGCTAGCGATTATGCCGTTCATCCTATAGAGTAGGCGCAACGCTTTACGTTTATGGAGCCTCGTGAATTGTCCGCATCCCGGCCCCCTTGCTTTCAGGAACTTATCCTGCGTCTTCATCAATTCTGGTCTCAAAAGGGCTGTGCCATCCTTCAGCCTTACGATACCGAGCTTGGCGCAGGCACACTCTCGCCACATACTACATTGCGCGCTCTTGGCCGTAAGCCTTGGGCTGCGGCCTATGTGCAGCCATGCCGCCGCCCCTCTGATGGTCGCTATGGGGAAAACCCCAACCGCTTACAGCATTATTATCAATATCAAGTTCTGCTCAAACCCACACCGCAAGAGAGCCAGGACCTCCTGCTTGAGAGCTATCGCGCGATCGGGATCGACCCAGAGAAGCACGATATCCGCTTTGTTGAAGATGATTGGGAGAACCCCACAATCGGCGCGTGGGGCCTTGGTTGGGAAGTCTGGTGCGATGGGATGGAGGTGACGCAATTTACCTACTTCCAGCAGGTTGGCGGCATCCCAACGGTCATCCCCTCTACCGAGCTAACTTACGGGTTGGAGCGGCTAGCTATGTATGTGCAAGGGGTGGAGAATGTCTATGACCTCGACTTCAACGGTCGGGGCCTCACTTACGGCGATGTGTTCCTCCGGGCTGAGCGTGATTATTCCCGCCATAATTTCGAGCTTGCCGATACGGATATGCTCCTTGCCCAATTTAACGCTGCCGAGGCTGAATCCATCCGCCTCTCTGAAGCCGGTGTGGCCCAGCCAGCTTATGACCAATGCTTAAAAGCCTCCCATCTATTTAACCTCTTAGATGCGCGCGGGGTTATCTCCGTCTCCGAGCGTGCTTCTTATATTGGGCGTGTGCGTACATTAGCAAAAGCCGCCTGCGAAGCTTGGCTTGCTGGAGATGAGGAGGACACCACCCATGGCTGAATTGCTACTTGACCTTTTTTGTGAGGAAATCCCCTCCGGGATGCAAGCCCGCGCGGCAGAGGACCTTACCCGCTTGCTAGAGCAAGCCCTAGCCCCCCTCAACCCCCGCACTATACGCGGTTTTTACGGGGCACGTCATATTGCCGCTAGCCTAGAGGTGGATGAGAGCATCCCCGCGCGCACCCTCTCCGAGCGTGGACCGCGTGAGAACGCGCCAGAGAAAGCCCTCGCTGGTTTTTGCCGTAAACATGGTGTCTCCCCCGATGCTCTAACAAAAGAGAACGGCTTTTGGGTCCTCCATCGCACGCTCCCGCCCATCAATGCAGCAGCTCTCATCGCCGAGCAGCTACCAGAGCTATTATGGAAGTTCCCTTGGCCTAAGGCGATGCGTTGGGGCAATGGTTCGCTCTTTACATGGGTGCGCCCGCTTCATCATATTGCCTGTGTGTTGGATGGGCAGACCGTCCCCTTCAGCCTTGCGCGTCAGGATGATGATGCTCATGGCCTTACAAGCGGCAATGTGACAGAGGGTCACCGCATCCTCTCCCCCGGCACGTTCACCATCACCAATACGGCGCAATGGCTGCGGGATTTAGAGGCTCGACATGTCATCCTTGATGAACAAAAACGCGCTGATCTCATCCGCAATGGTGTGCATAAATTAGCCGAGGATAAAGGCTTAAAGCTCGTTGAGGATGAAGGGCTTGTCCAAGAAGTCAGCGGGTTGGTGGAATATCCCGTACCTTTGCTCGGCCGCATTGATGATGCCTTTATGGACCTTCCGCCAGAGGTGATGCAGGTCTCCATGCGGGTAAATCAACGCTATTTTGCCCTGCGTACGCAAGAAGGCAAAGCGGCTCCCTATTTTGCCTTTGTCGCCAATCAAAGCTTCACTGATGCAGGGGCCCTCTGCATCGCGGGGAATGAGCGCGTCCTACGCGCCCGCTTTGCTGATGCCCGGCATTTCTGGGACCTTGACCGCAAAACCAAACTCGCAGAGCGTGTCGCTGCGCTAGGGGCTGTGACCTTCCATGCTAAGCTTGGCACGCAAAAAGAACGTGCAGAGCGCATCGCCACTTTAGCGGGTCTCATCGCCACAGATATGGGCCTTAATGAGGAGCAGATAGCCCACGCTAAGCGGGCGGGCCTGCTCGCTAAAGCAGACCTAACAACGGGCATGGTGGGTGAGTTCCCTGAGCTTCAAGGCGTCATGGGGGGCTATTATGCGGCCCATGATGGTGAAGCCTCAGAGGTGGCACAAGCTGTTGCTGAGCATTACATGCCCCGCGGGTTGAACGACCAAACAGCTAATGCGCCCATCTCCATCGCCGTTGCTCTCGCTGATAGGCTGGATATGCTGGCAGGCTTCTTCACAATTGGGGAGACACCCAGTGGCTCTGGCGACCCTTACGGGTTGCGCCGCGCCGCTTTAGGCGTCATCCGCACCATTCGTGATAATGGCCTCCGCCTAGACCTTGGCCACCTGCTCTCCAAAGCGGCTATCCCTCATGCCAGCAAGGCTGGCAAGGATTCCGCTCTTGAGGATATGGATGGGTTCTTCATCGATAGGCTGCGCGTCCAACTGCGTAATGAGGGCCGCCGCCATGACGTGCTGGATGCCACATTGGCCGTCACGCAAGCCCTAGAGGGCACAACCCTCTTTACGCATTTAGATGGTGACCTCGTCCGCCTGCTCAACCGGGTGGAGGCTCTCTCTGCCATGATAGGCACAGAGGATGGGAAGAATCTTCTCGCCGCCTATCGCCGTGCCAATAACATCCTCCGTATTGAGGAGAAAAAAGACGGCCCCTACGCCCCCACGCCAGAAGCACATCTCTATGTGCAGGAGGAGGAGCGTGCGCTAGATGACGCCCTTAAAGAGGGTGGGCCTATTATTGATGCCCATTTAAAGGAGGAGGACTTCACCAGCGTTATGCAGCATCTTGCCGCTCTACGCCCGGTGATCGACCACTTCTTTGAGGCTGTCACGGTAAATGCAGACGACGCAGCACAACGCAGCAATCGCCTGCGCCTCTTAAAACGCTTTAGCCAAAGCGGGCGGCTCATTGCTGATTTTAGCAAGATTGAAGGCTAAACCACCCTTCATCACACTTTCAGCACATCATTATAAAGGCCGGTGGGGTTATGGCCCTAACCGGCCTTTTTATGTCCGTTCTTATCAAGGAGCGACAGGACTATGGGTGAGGAATATCTTCGCCCCAAACCCGATAAACACAAGCCCAGTAAGCCGATCAAGCCGCCGCACCACCACCGGCTTATTAAAAAACCGCGCTAAAGGCACAGTAAGAGCCACTAGCAGCCCTAGCCAAATAAATGTCAATAAGGCCTGAATCACCACCTGTACTAAGGTAAAAGCCACAATATTGGCATCTGGTGGGATGAATTGTGGGAAGAACGTCACCACAAAAATCCCCGCCTTAGGGTTTAGCAAGTCCGTCAACACCCCTCGGCGGAAACCGGACCAAAAATCGTGACGAGATGTAAGGGGGGGACGAAATGTCGTTGGCGGAGACGTTGTCAACGCGGCCCTGGGATGAAAGAGCTGAGAGCAGCCTATCCATAATAAATACAATGCCCCCACACATTTTACGATGAAGAAGGCTTTGCTAGAGGCAGCCAATAATGCCGTCAGCCCGAAAGCGGCCGCTAAGCCCCATATGGTTAGCCCGAGCGCGACGCCAAAAATGGCCCCTACCCCAGCGCGCCGCCCCTCTGCTGCGGCTGTCCGTAAAACCATGATGGAATCCAACCCTGGCGTAATGGTGAAAAGTGCGCCAGCGGTCGTAAACGCTAATAAGGGGAGAAGCCACGCATGCATAAAGACCGACTACCTCTCACGCTTATTGCTTTAATCAGGGTCATCCCGATGGACCCAGCTTGATAAAAGCAGGCCAAAACCAAACATCATTGTCAACATAGCCGACCCCCCATAGGAAATAAGCGGCAAAGGCACCCCACCGACAGGGATAACCCCCATCACCATAGAGAGATTTACAACACAATATAAGAAAAAATCCATCGAGATACCCAGCCCGACCAGCCGGCCAAACCGATTACGGCATCGCAGTGCAATTAACATCCCGCTCATTGTGATGAGAAAGAGCAGGCCAATCACCAACACACCGCCCGCATAGCCCCATTCCTCACCAATCATGGTGAAGATAAAATCCGTCTGCTTTTCTGGCAGGAAGCTAAGCTGGCCCTGCGTGCCATGCATATAGCCTTGCCCCCAGCGACCACCCGCCCCAAGGGCAATCCGCGATTGTAGGATATTATACCCGGCCCCTAACGGGTCATGCTCAGGGTGTAGAAACGTATCAATCCGCGCTTTTTGGTAATCATGCAGGTGGCTGTAAAGAAACGGCCCTAAGAACGGGATAGGCGCAGCCAGCAGGATGATTAACCACCAGCGCATCCCTGCGGCAAAAAAGAGCGAGGCCCCAATCACACCCACAATGGTTGCCGTGCCAAGGTTAGGCTCCTTTAACACCAACACGACAGGAATAGCCGTTAAAATCGCGGGGATAATCAAGCGCAGCGGATTTCCCATCCGCTCCCGCCCTATCCGGTAAAACCATGTTGAGAGCATCAACACCAGCGCGATTTTAGAAAACTCTGAAGGCTGAAACTGAAAGCCCCCCAAATTAATCCACCGCTCTGCCCCCTTACCCACATGGCCCATTTTCAACACCAGAGCCAAAAGCAAGATGGACAAACCATAAATCGGGATGGAGAGCATCCGCAAAACGCGCGGGCTAGCAAGGGCTACCCCCAACATCATCAAAAGCCCAAAGCCAAAGCGTATAATCTGCGGTTGAGCAAAGGCTTCCGCACGCCCGCCACCTGCTGAATATAAAGCGATATACCCAACACCAGCCAAGCAGCACACCAGCAGAACAAAAAACCAATTAATCTGCCATAAACGCGAGAACATGCGCAGGTTAGGCTCTGCTCGCAATAAACGCCGCGCTGTGCGAGGGACAGTAAAATCCTTGAGGGACATAAGCCTCCCCTACTCGCTTACATCATCAGCGCGTGCCACAACCCCGCGCGAGAGTGACGTCCGATTAGCAGGGTCTCTTACCAACGTATCGGTCATAATCTGCGCGGCCAGCGGGGCGGCCTCTGTCGCACCAGCATTACCATGCTCTACAACGACCGAAACCGCATAACGCGGGTTATCATAGGGTGCAAAACAGATGAACAACGCATGAGGGCGATACTGCCACGGCAGATTCATAGAGTTAAAATGCCCGCTCTCACGCAAAGCGCGGGGAACATTACGCACCTGTGCCGAGCCCGTTTTCCCCGCCATTTGTACACCGGGGAGGTTTAAACGCGCTTGGGGAGCCGTCCCTTGTGGCTCATTCACCACCGCGAACATCCCACTCCGCGCAGCTATGAGAGAATCCTTCGCAAAGGGCAGAGGAGGAATATCCTCCGGCACAAGCTTCTCACTCACCGTCCGAACAAGATGGGGTTGCACCATCCGCCCCGTAGCTAAGCGAGATGTATATGTGGCCAAAGCCAGAGGCGTTGTTTGCACCAAGCCTTGCCCAATCCCCGCATTAACGGTGTCACCGCCATTCCAATGATGCCCATGCTGCCGCCGCATCTCTGGCGTGGGGACAGAGCCCGCCCGCATATGGGGAAGCTCTATGGGTAAATGGCCACTTAGGCCTAAGCTAACAGCAGCCTCGTGAATCGCATCCATCCCACAACGGCGCGCTACTTGATAGAAATAAACGTCACACGAATATTTCAACGCCTGATGCAGGTTAATAGAGCCATGCCCATAACGGCTCCAACAATGGAAGCGCACCCCGCCCATGTCGTAATAACCCGGACATGTAAAACGCTCCGAAGGGGTAATGGCATGGGCCTTCAACGCCGCTAATGCTACGGCAGGCTTAAAGGTAGAGCCCGGCGGATAAAGACCGGACACAGCTTTATCCACCAACGGCGTAGCGGGGTCGGTAATTAAGCTATTCCATTGCGTACGGCTAATCCCGCCATCAAATAAAGTAGGGTCGAAAGAGGGCGTGCTGACCAGCCCCATCACCTCCCCATTGCGGCAATCCATCACAACCGCACTCGCCACACGCTCGCCAATGCGTTCTCTGATGCGTGTTTGCAGCACTGTATCTAGCGTCAAACCTAGCCGCGCACCGGGTTGGCCTTCTACACGTTCCAACTCGCCCATCACACGGCCATAGGCGTTGACTTCCATCTCCACCGTGCCGGGCTGGCCCCGCAGCGTAGCCTCTTGTGTTTGCTCTAACCCCCCACGGCCTATCTTCATCCCCGGCAGAGCCAATGCGGCGTTATGCTGCACATCAGTCTCATTCGGCGGGGCAACATAGCCGATAATATGAGACATCAGCTCTTTAAACGGATATTCACGCGTGGTGCCGACATCAATCAACACACCCGGCAAGCTCGGTGCGTTTAACCCCAAGCGTGCCACATCATCCCATGTGAGAAACTCTTTTAACGTCAGCGGCACATAACGGCGAATATGTTTGCGGTCCCGCTCTATACGAGCCCGATCCCGCTCATCTAGCGGCACAATGGTGGCAAACCGATCCACCACCGCCTGGAGGTCCGTTGTCTCCTCCACCATCACAAGAGCGCGCCAATTTGGCTTATTCCCCGCAACGAGCACACCACAACGGTCGTAAATCTCCCCACGTGCGGGCGATATTTGCCGCCGACTCGTCCGATTACGGCGTGCTTGCTCCTTTAACGTCTCACCGTCTACAACCTGCAACTTATAAAGATGATGCGCCAGAGTGCCCATAACGCCCGCCTGCACAGCTAATATCAACAGCGCGCGCCGCGTAAACATACCCCCCCCGACAACCTGTTCTTCTGTAAAAGATAGGTCGGCCGTAGGACTACTCCGCTTCCGAAATAGCGAGCCGGGGTCATTACGCCAGAGGGACATCCAGACTAAACACTTAAAGAAGGATTAAAAAAACAGAAATCAAGCTACTTAAGCTATATTTACACAGCCTATTATAATCTGTCATGCTTTTCCATAACGGAAAGGCCCCATAGATAAAGAATATGCAAAAAAGGGTAACTCCCCACTGCCAAAGCCTCTTGAAATACAATCGGATAGACCGAGAGTGCCCCCCGTACCCGGATGACCATTAACACCCAATTTGTCAAAGCTTCCCCAAGGACGATTAGCCCATAAAGACTCCACGCCAAAAGAAAACCCCGGCGCGATAAACCAACGCGACAACCATGAGCAACGCCATAGGCAACCAGCATCCAAAATAAGAGAACACCTGGCGGATTTACACTGAATAATTCCACCACCAAACCACCGCAGAACAACCCCACTAATGGCATAAAAGCAGGCCGATAAAGCGACCAAAACCACACCGTCCCCAGGACAAGAGCTACCTGCAACTCCATCTGCCCCAAAACCCTAAAGGGAGCAGAGAGAATAATCGCCAGTACCACCATAATGATACAAGGGAAGAGCTTTCGCCTTACCCGAACCATAAGCTTGCGCTGCCGTGCCCCCTCCAACGCGTCATGGTCTAGCCCGCTATGCTCAAACCGCATCACCACCCCCTTGCATCCCCTTAGCGCACCTTTTACACGCCCCTTGTCTCATCATCCATTTTGTAAGGATGAGAATGGCAAAAACCGGCGTAGATTCTGCCAGCTTGAAGGCGTGTTCCCATCATGTTGCTCTGGTAAAAGCGGCGGTTTCTCCCGCACACGGTCAGAGCTAATTGGCCCCTCCGGCATGAAATCACCATCAAAAATACGCACAAGGTCCAAATGCTCCAAAGCAGCATCTGGCACCACAACCGCCTGGCCCGGTGCAAGATAATGGACACGCCCTACTGCAATACCACCCGTTAACCCTGCTGTTTGTGCCCGCGTTACCAAATGCTCCCCCTCCTCGGGGTGAATATTTTGGTTATAATACATCAGACGTGGGTAAGGCGTATTATCACCTATCATCATCGCATCACCGCCGCTATTTTGCAGCGTAACGGGGATACGACTTGCCGCATCTTCAATGAGCAACACACGGACCACCTGCGGGCCGACTTCGCTCACCCGCCCGACAAGGCCAACCTCGTCTACGGCAAGGCTACCTGCTGTAACGTGATGCCCCCCGACACCCAGCAACACAGCGCGCAAATAAGGGCCGCTCTCATCACGCACGACCCAGCCACTTACATAATCCCGCGCGCCTTCTGCCCCCCAATGGAGGACAGATTTTAAACGGGTATTTTCTTGCTTGAGTGTTTGCGCCTCCCCATACCAGTAAGCGAGCTTACGGTTCTCTTTGCGTAAGCGGGCATTCTCCGCCAAGAGGTCGCCAACACCTTGTAATGTGAGCTGCCATTTATGAAATTGTCGCTGCGGAAATAATAACGCCTGATATACTGGCCCGACTTCCCGCACCGCAGCCATGCGCATCCGCGCCATTTTATCAGACCATATCTGCCCCGCTAGAATGATTCCCACAGCCACAAACACGAAGGCCGGTAGAACCAACCCCGATAAAAGCTGACGTGTATGGATGGAAATCATGAAAAAGCAGCTCCTCCCCTCTTACCCTCTTTGTAGCACAAAGTGAGCGGCAGGCTGAGCCTGCCCCAGCGAGGCCCTATTATCAATACATGCTGCTCAAAACGCTGCGGAGCTGCTGCATTTGTTCCAACGTCCGTCCTGTCCCCACAGCTACGCAAGAGAGCGCATTCTCTGCAACAAAAACTGGCAAACCTGTTGCGTTTCGCAACACATCATCAAGGCGGCGCAACAACGCCCCCCCGCCAGAGAGAACGATGCCCTTCTCAACAATATCCGCTGCTAGCTCCGGCGGTGTATGTTCCAGCACCGTAGCCACAGCATCAATAATATGGCCTACCGGTTCTTCCAACGCTTCAGCAATCTGCGCCTCACTGACGACAATCTCACGCGGGACGCCATTGAGCAAATCCCGCCCCTTTAAAGGCAGGGTCCGTTCCTCCCCTTGGGAGTTCGGATCAAAAGCCGCAGCCCCGAGGTCAATCTTAATCCGCTCAGCAGAGCTTTCACCAATCATCAGATTATAATTGCGGCGGATATAAGCCATAATGGCCTCATCCATTTGGTCCCCCCCAACACGGACAGAGCGTGCATACACAATGCCGCCGAGGGAAATCACGGCAACTTCTGTCGTGCCGCCACCAATATCAACAATCATGCTGCCGGAAGGCTCCGTCACAGCAAGGCCCGCACCGATAGCCGCCGCCATAGGCTCCTCAATCAAATATACCTTACGGGCCCCAGCACTCTCCGCACTCTCCTGAATCGCACGGCGTTCCACCGCAGTGGATCCAGAGGGCACACAAATTACAATCTGAGAGCTGAAAAAAGAACGGCGATTATGCACTTTGCGGATGAAATGCTTAATCATCTCCTCCGCACTCTCAAAATCGGCAATCACCCCATCACGGAGGGGACGGATGGCTTGAATATTTCCCGGCGTACGCCCCACCATCAACTTGGCCTCATTACCCACGGCCAAAACTTGTCTGCGCCCGCGTACCTCTGTGACAGCAACAACGGAAGGCTCACTCAACACAACACCACGCCCCTTGACGTATACCAAGGTATTGGCAGTGCCAAGATCGATCGCCATATCGGCGGAAATGAGCCCCAACAGACGAGAGAACATTCAAAACTCCTGGCAGGATGACCCCGCTTTTACGAGGATAAAGAAAATGGTCCGAATACCATTCACAGCATTCGCCGCGGATTATAAAGCTCCATGATAGTTCAGCAAGGCCATATTCCCGCTTCTGCATGTTTTTTTCGCAGAAAACCCGGCTCATTAATAAGCTGTTATATTCAGATGCCCTTTGACTTTACAAAAACGGGGGCCGTAGCCCTCGCCTTTAAGCAACTTCCTCAGTCGGCTCTCCACGCAGACGCTTCACCAACAGCTTATTGAGCGCATGGATATAAGCCCGTGTCGCAGAGACAACCGTATCGGCATCACTGCCTTGCCCATCCACAAGACGGCCCCCCTCCTGCAAACGCACCGTTGTACGTGCCTGAGCATCCGTCCCTTCGGTCACATTCGCTACCGAGAACAACGCCAAGGTCGCCTCATGCGGGAAGGCCTCACCTAACGCACGGAAAGCCGCATCCACCGGGCCATTCCCCGTTGCTGTGACGTGCCGCGTTTCCCCGTCAATCTCCAGCGTCATAACAACATGAGCGGCATGCTCCGTCCCGCCCTTCAGCTCCAAAGAGATGAGGCGCACACGCTCATGATCCCGACTCTCATCATCAACCAAGGCCCGCACATCATCATCAAAGACAATCTTTTTCTGATCTGCCAACGCCTTAAAGCGTTGGAATGCCGCGTTGATTGTCTCCTCTTTCAGGTCATCATAACCCAGAGCCTTCAATTTATCGCGGAAGGCAGCCCGACCAGAATGTTTACCTAACACCAAGGAGGTACTCGTCCAGCCCACGCTCTCCGGCGTCATAATCTCATATGTTCCAGCATGTTTAAGGATGCCATCTTGATGGATGCCACTCTCATGGGCAAAGGCGTTACGCCCCACAATGGCCTTATTGGGTTGGACATCAAAGCCTGTAATGGTCGCCAGCAAACGCGACATCCCTAACAGCCGTGGCGTCTCAATCCCCGTCTCCATACCGTAGCGATCATGCCGAGTCCGCAACGCCATGACGACTTCCTCTAGTGCTGCATTACCTGCGCGCTCGCCAATGCCGTTAATCGTACATTCAATCTGGCGGGCTCCCCCCTCAACAGAGGCCAGCGTATTGGCCACAGCCAAGCCTAAATCATTATGATTATGGGTGGAAAAAATCACCTGATCCGCCCCCGGGACACGCTCCTTCAACATCGTGAAGATGCGCTCCATCTCATCAGGGGTCGCAAAGCCGACTGTATCGGGGATGTTAATGGTCGTTGCCCCGTTCGCGATGGCTGTTTCCACACAACGGCACAGAAAATCCGGTTCCGTCCGGGAGCCATCCTCAGCTGACCATTCAACATCATCTGTATAGCGGCGGGATTCCTTATTGCCGAATGCTATCAGCTCCAACACGCGCTCCGGCTCCATCCGCAGCTTGTACTTCATATGCAGAGGCGAGGTGGAAATGAAGTTATGAATCCGCCCCCGGCGCGCACCTTTAATCGCCTTACCAGCGGCCTCAATATCCCGCGCAGCACTACGGGCTAACCCACAAATGACAGGCCCATCTACATGGTCAGCAATTTGTTTTACGCTTTCGAAATCACCTTCCGAAGCGGCGGGAAAGCCTGCCTCAATTACATCAACCCCCAGCGTAGCCAAAGCATGGGCCATACGCAGCTTCTCATCCAGATTCATGGAAAAGCCGGGAGACTGCTCGCCATCGCGCAAAGTGGTATCGAAAATAATGATACGTTTATCGTCAATACGGCCAAAGGAAGGATGCTGAAAAGACATGATGTCGTCCCTATTTCTACGTTTACTGATAGATTATTTAAGAGAAACCCCCTGAACGCGACAGGCCATCTGCCTGCCTATACGGCATTCAGGGGGTTATAAGTCGTAGAAAGAGGAGGGTACGAAACTTTATCATTACCGCGGTAGCCTATCCTCTCTGTTACAAAAACACAAGAGGGCAACGCGGCATCTTTCACAACGTAGCGTTTGTACGGCTTTGAAAGTAATGATCGATGGCCTGCTTCATCGCTTGGGCTACTTGTGTTCTATGCGCAGCGCGGCGCAATGCTTGCTCATCTAAATGGTTGGACATAAAGCCCATCTCTACCAACACTGAGGGAATATCGCCCGACTTCAACACCCGAAAGGCCGCATGGCGCGAGGGGTGATGCAGCAACTGCACCCGATTCTGAAACGCCTGAATCACACTCGCGGCCATATGAGCCGAGCCACGCCGTGTTTCCTCATGAATCAGGCTATTCAAAATCGCTTCAACCTCAGCTGGCACACCCCCTATCCCTGCATGACCTGCAAAACGGTCCGCACTATTTTCCGTCTCGGCTAATGCGGCTGTTTGTTTGTCCGAGGCATTGCCGGATAATGTATAAACACTCGCCCCGCGCACCTGTGGTTGATGCAATGCATCGGCATGCATAGAGATAAAAAGGGCTGCCTTATGTTTATGCGCAAGCTCTACACGCCCTGCTAAGGGGATAAAATGGTCATCACTGCGGCTCAACACGACCTGATATTGCCCTGAGGCCAGCAACATGCGCCGTAGCTCTGTCGCGGCGGCGATGGCGATATGTTTCTCATACGTTCCAGAAACACCAATCGCACCGGGGTCTTTGCCCCCATGGCCGGGATCCAACATGATGACAGGCTTGGGCGGGGGAGCATGGCGTAAAATAGCCGGAGCGTGTAAAGGGTGCCGCCCTGCTGCCTGCACTCTGTGTATGCAAGAAGACGCCCCAGCAAGGGCTGTAACAACCCCACCTCGCGCGGCCTTCAGCATAAAATAGCGGCGTGTCAGCTCACTCATGCCCGTCTCTTTGCCCTTCACGATGCGCCGCCTCCTCTTAACTATGCGGCGATTATAGCCCATAACGAACAATACAGACTATAACTCCCCTCTTGCCAGAGGCGATAATTTGCGCCATGCTCACCAAGCGGATGCCGATTAGCATAATGCGCCCCTTCCGTTTGAGACGCTGGGCAGCATTATAGTGAGAGCGGCTCACGCTGCAAAAATGCGCTTCATACCGTTTGGTGTCGAAAGCCTGAGGCAGTTGCCCTCAGTACGCTCACACCCTGGTGGAGGGTCCGCATCTATAATTAAGCGCAATCGGCCCGGAGGCATCACATCTCGCAGGCAGGTTGCATGATAATCCCGGTGGCAGTGTCTGCTACCAGCATGTTTACCAGAGGCTGCAATGCTGTTCTGTGTTCTTTATCACGGTGTGCCGCGTTATACTAAGCCTAACGCCACAAACCAGACAGGATGCTGCCCTCTGTTGACCCAGACAATCGGCGCAAGCAGGGCAATGACCCGTGCGCCACGGAGTCCCATCCTTCATGACTAAGCAAATGCTCATCGATGCCACACACGCAGAGGAAACCCGCGTGGTGGTTATGAATGGTAAGCGCGTTGAAGATTATGATGTTGAAACATCAGCGCGCCGCCAGCTTAAAGGCAATATTTACCTTGCTAAAGTTATCCGTGTAGAGCCAAGCTTGCAGGCTGCTTTTGTGGATTATGGCGGTAATCGCCATGGCTTCCTCGCTTTTAGCGAAATCCACCCTGATTATTTTCAAATCCCTGTTGCTGATCGCGAAAAGCTCCTCGCCCTCCAAGAGGAGGAATATAACGCAGAGCAACGCGAACAGGATGACCCCCTCGCAGAGGACGACCGTACAGAAGACACCCTCGCTGAAGATAACGGCGATGATGATAATGACAGTGACGATGTAAGCCCGGAAATTGTCAGCGGCGAGCATGATACTGGTGATGAACATAGTGCCAGCCGCCGCATGGCGCGTTTTCTACGCAATTACCGCATCCAAGAAGTCATCCGCCGCCGGCAAGTAATCCTTGTTCAGGTTGTAAAGGAGGAGCGTGGTAATAAAGGAGCTGCTTTAACGACCTATCTCTCCCTTGCGGGGCGTTATGGTGTGCTCATGCCCAATACCCTCCGCGGGGGCGGTGTGTCGCGTAAAATTACCTCCGAAACAGACCGGCGGCGTTTACGCAGCATTGTAAACATGCTGGATCTCCCCCCCACAATGGCGATGATTATCCGCACCGCCGGGGCAGGCCGCCCGGAGACGGAGATTACGCGGGATTGTGAATATCTCCTCCAACTCTGGGAAGATATTCGCACTCATGCGCTTACCTCTATTGCCCCTGCTTTAATTTATGAGGAAGCAAGCCTCATTAAGCGGGCTATTCGTGACCTCTTTACCCGCGATATTGAGACCGTATTGGTTGATGGAGAGGAGGCGTGGAAAAATACGCGGGAGTTTACACGCCTGCTGATGCCCCATAACGCCAATCGCATCCGCCTTTGGCAGAATAGAGGGCAAAATCTCTTCGCTCATTATCAGGTAGAAAGCCACCTTGATGCGATGTTCTCCCCCACTGTGCGGTTGGAATCTGGGGGCTATCTCGTCATCAATCAAACCGAAGCCCTTGTCGCTATTGATGTCAATTCCGGTAAATCCACCTCCCAGCGCAATATTGAGGAAACCGCCCTCCGCACAAATCTGGAAGCCGCTGAGGAAGTCGCCCGCCAACTCCGCCTGCGTGACCTTGCCGGGCTGATTGTCATCGACTTCATCGATATGGAAAGCCGCCGCCATAATAATCAGGTGGAAAAACGCCTCAAAGATGCCTTACGGTTGGATAGAGCGCGGATTCAGATAGGCCGTATCTCTCATTTCGGCCTTTTGGAGATGTCGCGCCAACGCCTGCGCCCCTCCATTGCTGAGAGTATGCTCAGCCCCTGCCCGCATTGCCAAGGCACTGGCTCCATCCGCGGGGTGGAGAGCATGGCCCTGCAAGTACTACGCAATATAGAAGATGAAGCCAGCCGCCGCCGTGCTTCGGAAATTGTCGTGCATGTTAGCCCGAATATCGTCCTTTACATGCTTAATAGCAAAAGGGCGGCTATTAGCGGGATGGAGCAACATCACGACATGACCATCCGTTTTGAGAATGATAGCAGCCTCCCCGCAGGGGAGCTCCGTATTGAGCGTGTTGCCCCACGCCATAATCATCACAAAGCCACACGCAGTGATAATCCAGTCACGACAGTGCGCACGATTGACATTGCTCATGAGCCCCCGGCTTCTCACACTACAGCATCTGATGAGACACCCTCTCCTGAAGCTGAAAGCGATAATCAGGAAGGGACCTCCCGCCGCCGCCGGCGCAGACGGGGGGGCCGCCGCCGTGAGGAGGATGCCCAAGACGCTCTCAACTCCATAAATGAGGAGACAGCTATGCCTAACCCGGCAGAAAGTGACGACCGTACAGACAGTGACCGTGCCCTTATGCCCGGACGCCGGCGCACGAGAACACGGCGTGTCACCACGAATATAGAGGGCCAAGCTCCACAACAAGACGCGCAGGAGCGGCCTGACCGCCGTGGGCATGCAGCCTCTCGCCGCCGCCCTACACGCCAGCGCGATGAGCAGCCCTTCCAAGAAGAACCATCTGCTTATCAAGGACCAACGCCGGCTAATCCCTTCCATAATGCAGGGATTGATATTTTCGATATGATGGAGCAGCAAGAGGCACGTCATACGGCCCCGGCTCATCCTCAAGAGGAGCCTGCGGAAGACCCCGCCCCAACCACACGCCACCGCAGGCGCGCTCCATCACGGGATGAAACCAACGGAGTAGAAGACGAGACAACCTCTCGCCGGCCTCATACACCTCGCCGTCCCCCAACACGCAGCCGTATTGTTACGGACCAAGAGGCAGAGGATGAGGAGAATCACGTTGTAAAAATCTCCGCTCGTCCCGCCACTGCTGATGAGGATGGGGAGACGGCACCGCGCCCACGCCGCCCACGGCCCCCTCGCCGCACGGCAGCAGCGCGCACCACAACAGCGAAGGAGCCTGTAACAGAGGAAGCATCACCCGCGTCCCTTGATGAGGCCCCTGCGGAGAACACCACCCCACCGCGCAAACGCCGCCCTACCCGGCGGAAGAAGGCTGATGAGGCCCCTCCCTCTGCACCAGAGCCAGTGGAAGCCACCTCCTCTGCCGAAAATATCACCGCACCGCAGCCGGTGAATATTGATGAATCCAAGCCGAAGAAACGACGTGTGGGGTGGTGGCGGCGTTAAGTCGCTACATCCCCCAAAAGATACGAGGCTTTTAAATAAAAAGACGGCTGGGGTTCTCCTATGCCGTCTTTTTTAGGCTGTTATTACGATGCACGCGCACCTATTCTTTAGCGGCAAACGCTATTCGTGCCATTTTCCGCGATGAAGGTTCCTGTCAATGGCTGAAAACAGGCATTACGCGTACAGTTATTGCCTGTCCCAAGGCTGCTCGTATAAATCGCTCCGCCTATGGCGGCTTGCTCATGCAGGGCCGTGCCACATAGCGGGGTCGTCACTGCTGCGGAGGGCAGATTCATCTTCACCCGGTTGGATGCAGGATTAGAGGGGCCTGTTGGGGCCCCTGCAAAACTCTGAATCTTAGGACGCTCTGCCGCCGCCCGCTCCTGTTGGGAGGGCTGGCTCGCACAGCTTGTGAGTAAAAGACCTATCCCCACTATAGCTCCATAATAACGCATCGGCCCCTCCTTCATATCACTTCATTATAATCCAAGTTCACCTTGCGTGTCTTCCCATTGGGCTGATGCTATGGTGGTCTTCTCGCGCGTGCTCGGCACAATGCCACTACGCCCTGCTCCACCCTCATTAGGCTCTAGCTTAGCTTGTCTTGCACCGTCTGCAAACGCAAGCTGCACTGCACCCCCTTGAGGTAAAGCCGCCGCGTGCGTCACTGGTCGTCCCTTTGCATCCTGCACCAGCACATAACCACGCTCCAACACCGCACGGGGAGAGACAGCCTCTAAATGCCGCGCTACCCCAACAAGCCGCTCTCGTTGTACAGCACACTGCCCTTGAATCACCCTAATTTGCAACGGCATCCGCATAAGACGCATCTGGCAGCCCTGCCAAAAACGCTCCCACCCTGCCTGCAACCGCCCCGCCTGCCCCTCCAGCAAACGATGACGCTGACCAAGAACCGTCTCCATTGCCGGGAGGTGAAATGCCGCCTCCCCCAAGCGTGCACGCGCACGCATCACAAAGCCCGGTAAGGCAAGCTCCAACCTTTGAGCGCGGTCATCCAAACGCATACGTGCCGTATCAAGCAGACTAGGCAAGTCCGGCATACGCGCGGCCATTGCTTGCAACTGCAAGCTCTGCTTTTGCAAAATACCCACTAACCCGCTTGAAAGGCGCGCTGCCCGATGGGCAAGGTCTGCCACAAGCTCCGAGCGCACAGGCACGGCCATCTCCGCCGCGGCAGTCGGTGTCGGGGCCCGGCGGTCGGCTGCATAATCTACGAGGGTTGTATCGGTCTCATGCCCCACGGCGGAAATAACCGGCAAGGGGCACGCCGCCACGGCCCGTACCACGGCTTCATCATTAAAGGCCATGAGGTCCTCTAACGAGCCACCCCCACGCGCCACAATCAACACATCTGGCGGGTGGGGAAGCTGCCCCATCGCCTTAACAGCATGAGCAATTTGCTGTGCTGCTCCCTCCCCCTGCACGGCAACGGGCCAGAGCAGAATCTCACGAGGGAAACGGCGGGCAATAGTAGTGCAAATATCATGCAAGACCGCACCAGAGCGTGAGGTAATCACCCCAACACGATGCGGCAGAGAGGGGATAGGCTTCTTCCGCTCCGGCGCAAAAAGCCCTTCATCTCGCAGGCGCACCCTTAGGGCCTCTATTCGCGCGAGCATGGCCCCTTCCCCGGCAAACTCCATCCGCTCAATAATCAGTTGATAGCTCGACCGCTCCCCATAAGAGGAGATGCGCCCAGTGGCGATAACCTCTGTCCCATTTTCTGGCACCATACCAAGGCGAGAGGCATTGCCCCGCCAAATCACCCCAGCAATCTTCCCCCCCTCATCTTTGAGGGAAAGATAAATATGCCCAGAGGCATAACGCTTCATCTCCGTGATTTCCCCACGGACGCGCACACGGCCAAAGCTTCCCTCCAGCACGCGCTTAATGGCGGAAGAAATCGCCCCAACAGAATATTCGGGGATGTTACTCCCCGCCGAAGTAGCATTTTGCGGCTCTTGGGCAGAAAAAAGAAGGTCTCGTTCCATCATCCTGCTATTCTATGCTAAATGAGGGGCAACGTAAAAGCGGCTATCAACACCGCAGGCTCATATAAAGGAAACAGGATGCGCGTACTTCTTGTTGGTTCTGGCGGGCGGGAACATGCCCTCGCTACCGCCATTGCCCGGTCCCCTCAGCTCAAAGCCCTCTTTGCCGCCCCCGGTAATCCCGGCATAGCAGAATGCGCCCGTTGTGTCCCTATTGCAGCTGATGATATTGCAGGCCTTGTAGAGTTCGCCAAAAAAGAAGCGATCGACTTGGTCGTCCCCGGGCCGGAAGTCTCCCTCGTGGCGGGGTTAGCCGATGCATGTAAAGAGGCTGGCATTGCCTGCGCTGGTCCTTCCAAAGCGGCAGCGGCCTTAGAGGGCAGCAAGGCCTTTACAAAAGAAGTGGCCGATGCTGCGGGCATCCCCACCGCACGCTGGCAGCGTTTTGATGCTAATAGCAGCATAGACGCCGCCAAAGCCTATGTGCGTGAGCAAGGTGCGCCGATTGTCATCAAGGCCGATGGCCTCGCTGCGGGCAAAGGCGTTGTTGTGGCACAAAGCGTTGATGAAGCCCTCGCCGCCATCGATCATCTCGGCCTCCCCCTCGTCATTGAGGAATGTCTTACAGGGCGGGAAGTATCCCTCTTTGCCTTTTGTGCAGATGATAAAGCCAGCCTGATTGGTGCCGCACGGGACCATAAGCGCGTTGGCGATGGCGATACTGGCCCTAACACAGGCGGGATGGGAGCCATCTGCCCCCCACCGGATTTTGACCGCGCCGCACAAGAGGCCGCATTAGACCTCACTGTCCGTCCCATGTTGGCTGAGATGCTCCGCCGGGGCACGCCCTTCCGTGGTGTCATCTTCGCAGGCTTGATGCTGACAGAAGAAGGACCAAAGCTCATAGAATATAATGTCCGCTTTGGTGACCCAGAGGCCCAAGCCCTGCTCATCCGCTTAGAGAGCGACCTCCTCCCCGCCCTCAAAGCCCTCGCAGAAGGCACCCTCTCTGAGGAGAGCATCCGCTTTACAGACCAGCCCTCCCTCTCCCTCGTGCTCGCGGCTAAAGGCTATCCTGATGCTCCGGTAAAAGGGGGTGTCATTTCTGGCTTAGACCGCACCGCACAACTCCCCGGCGTTTCCATATTCCACGCAGGGACAAAGCTAGAGGGCGATAAATTGGTGGCGAATGGGGGGCGCGTGCTGACCATCTGCGCCACAGCCCCCACAGCAGCCAAGGCGCGCTCTCGCGCTTATGAGGCCGCAGCGACTATTCAATGGGCTGATAAAATGCTCCGCAGCGATATTGGGCTCTAAAGCGGCATAATAGGTGATACCCCCCCACCCCCTTACCGGCGGGCGGGGGCCTCCCTTAGCTCTCCGTCTTTGCTAACAGGGTCGGAAGCTCCCACAAACTATCAATATGATATGTAGGCTTTAACGCCTTACAGACCTCTGCCACACCATGGCCGTAGCTGGCCCAGCAGACATCCATACCGAGTGTTTGGGCAAAGCCGATATCGGCCGTTGTATCCCCCACCATGAGGAACCCCGCTGCGGGGACGGAAGGAAATAGCGGGGCCAGACGATGCTGAAACACCTCTTGCTCTGGCTTACGCGGTAGCCCTTCTTCTGCACCGAGGGTGACCTCAAAAAACCCATCAAGCTGGAACCGTGCCAAACTATGACGCAAGGTTGGCCCATGCTTGTTACTAAGGGCCACCAACCGATAGCCACGCTGCTTTAAAATAGGCAAGACCTCATGCACCCCATCATACAGGAAGGTCTCCTCCGCATCCGCTTGGGCATAACGCTTCCGATAGGCTGCGACATAACGCTCGGCTTCTTCGGGGGAGCTATCATTGACTAACCCCTTATAAAACCCTTGGAGCGCATCGCCCTTACCTAACCGCTCTGCCAGCTCCGCAGCGGAGGGCGGGGTACGGCCAATGTCCTCAAAAGCTTCGCGCAAGCTCCTAATAATAGCCGGGCGTGTTTCAGCCAATGTGCCATCATAATCAAGTAAAAGAACAGGATAACGTAACATAGCGGCGGTCCTTATTGGCTCTTTTGCTGAGGGTGAGCCATGAGGTGCTCTAACCCAGCCGTCAACGCCGTTGAATCATGCGTAACAGGGAGCATCCCAACATAATGGCCCTCTGGGTCCATGACCACAAAGGACGGCGCAGGCTTATAATATCCAGTCCCCCGCTCCTGCTCATAAGGGGCATGGAACAAGCGCGTCATCGCTTGGGTCATGTTCTGGGTCGCAAAAACGGGGAAGATATGCGGGGCCACCCCCATGACATAATCCTTCAACCCATCAGAATCCTCCGCCTTTGCATCTAAGGATACAACAAGGGGGAGGACCTTCCGGCCCTGTGCCTTCATGCTCATAAGGGTGGCATCCAAAGCCTTTAAAGGCGGCTGGCATTGGGCAGCAGGGCAACGCGGGTCTACAAACCACACCACCATCCACGCCCCGCGGAAGTCCCCTTCCGTCACCATTCCCCCCCCAAGGGAAAAGACACGGAAAGAGCCACCAACCTCATTACCCTGTTTATGGAGCCGCGCCCCTTCATCATGACCAGTGGAGAGATAATACCCCCCCAAACCTAACAACCCCGCGACCAGCAGCAAACCCGCTATAACCGCCCCAATCTTCCAACCTAGATATTTTTTTGGCTCCACCCCGCCCGTACCGTCACTCTGCACGTCCATCATGCTCCTTACTATGACCTCAAACCTCAATGAGCCTCAGCCCAATTATCCCCAAGCCCCGTCTCCACCACCAAGGCTACATCCTTTAACGAGGCCGCTTGTTCCATCACACGCTTTACCAAAGCGGCTGTTGCCTCAGCGTCCTCATCGGGGACTTCGAACAATAATTCGTCATGCACTTGCAACAACATACGCGCTTTTAACCCGGCCTCAGCCAAAGCACGCGGTACCTGCACCATCGCTTTTTTGATGATATCCGCCGCCCCGCCCTGCAAAGGCGCGTTAATCGCCTGCCGCTCCGCATAGGACCGCTGCGCTGCCTGCCGCGCTTGCATCCCCGGCACATAACAACGCCGCCCAAAGGGGGTCAGGACATAACCCTTCTCGCGCGCTTCTTCCTTCATCGCCTCCATATAGGTACGGATGCCGGGATAACGCTCAAAATACGCCTCAATATAACGTTTGGCCTCCCCTTGGGGCACCTGCAACTGACGCGCCAACCCAAAGGCTGAAATACCGTAAATAATACCGAAGTTAATCGCCTTCGCCCGCCGTCTCGTCAACGCATCCATCCCTTCTAAGGGGATATTAAACACCTCGGACGCTGTACGGGCATGAATATCCTGCCCATGACGAAACGCATCTAATAATGGGTCAATCTGCGCTACCTGAGCCAATAAACGCAGCTCAATTTGACTATAATCCGCAGAGAGCAGCTTATGCCCCGGTGCTGCCACAAAAGCCTGCCGAATACGCGCCCCTTCCTCCGTGCGGATGGGAATATTCTGCAAATTCGGCTCATTGGAGGAAAGCCGCCCTGTTGTGGTTGTCGTCATCTGGAAGGTCGTATGCACACGCTGGGTCTTCGGCTCCATCAGCTTAAGCAGCGCATCCGCATAGGTGGATTTCAGCTTTGCCAAACGCCGCCAATTTAGGATAGCCGTTGGTAAATCGTGCCCTTGTACAGCAAGCTCCTCCAACACGCGGGAATCTGTCCCCCATGCGCCGGTTTTCGTCCGCTTGCCCCCCGGCAGACCCATCTCATCAAACAGGATTTCCCCTAATTGTTTAGGCGAGCCAATATTAAAGGGCCGCCCGGCGCGGTCATAAATCCCCTCCTCCATCTCCGCCATGCGTGTTGCGAAATCTTCCGAGAGACGGCGCAATTCCTCCGCATCCACACGGATGCCAGCATCCTCCATCCCCTCCAATACGGTGATGAGGGGGCGTTCCATCTCCTCATACAAGGCGGTGGCTTTCTGCCGTGGTAAGGTCAGGCGCAATATCTTCCACAAACGCAATGTTACATCCGCATCTTCCGCCGCATAAGCGGTTGCTTTATCCAACGGAACTTGCGTAAAGGCGATGCGATTCCGCCCCGTGCCCGTAACATCATCATACGAGATGGGCGTATGGTCTAAATGCAGGCGGGAGAGCTCATCCATCCCCTGCCCATGCGCCCCAGCAGACTGCGCGTAAGACAGCAGCATCGTATCATCCAGCGGCGTAATGACCTCCAATCCCGCACGGCGCAAAATCGTGAGGTCATATTTCGCGTTTTGGAAAATCTTCAACACCGCCTCATCAGCCATCAATGGGGCAAGCAGGGCGAGTGCCTCTTTTACAGCGAGCTGCTCCCCAACAGGAGCCTCCAACGTGCCTTCATGACGGAACGGCACATAGCACGCCTTCCCCGGTGCAATAGCGAGAGACAAACCCACAATCTCCGCCGTGCGTGCATTCAGGCCCGTTGTTTCCGTATCCACCGCAACAAACCCAGCCTTATAAGCAGCCTCCACCCATTGTTGAAGTGCCTCCTGCGTTGTCACCGTCTCATAAGGGCCAAAGGGAGCCTCACTGCGAGGCACCATATCGCCCTCCACCTCAGCCTCGCCACTAGAGGCTGGGCTCACATCAGGCTTATGCCGCGCTGGCGAGCGGGCCTTGCCCCCAAAACCCATGCGTTGAAGAATGGAGGAGAAGCCCATGCTCTCCAGCCAATGCCGCAACGTCTCGGCATCAGGTTCGCAGGGACGTAGCTCATCAACCGGGGTCGGCACAGCGACATCATCCGCTAATAAAACCAACTGGCGGGAAATACGGGCCCCCTCGGCGTGGTCAATTAGGTTCTGCCGCCTTTTAGAAGGCTTCATCCCCGGTGCGGCCTCCAACACCGCCTCTAGCGAGCCATATTCATTAATCAACTGTGCAGCCCCTTTTGGGCCAATGCCCGGCACACCCGGCACATTATCGGTAGAATCCCCCATGAGGGCTTGCACATCCACCACTTTATCAGGCGTTACACCGAACTTCGCTTCAACCTCCGCTAAGCCGATGGGCTTTTGCTTCATCGGGTCCTTCAGCATCACCCCCTCACGCACAAGCTGCATGAGGTCTTTATCGGAGGAAATGATGGTGCAATTCCCGCCTTGCTCCACCACCAACCGCGCATAAGTTGCTAGGAGGTCATCCGCCTCCCAGCCGGGTAGCTCAATCGCAGGGATGCCGAATTGGTCCGTCGCTTGGCGAATGAGGTCGAATTGCGGGCGTAAATCCTCCGGCGGCTCTGGCCGATGGGCTTTATATTCAGGATAAATATCGTTACGGAATGTTTTGCGCCCTGCATCGAAGATGACAGCCATAGGCTGGCCCTCATGCTCCTTAATGAGGCGTGAGAGCATATTGGTAAAGCCATAAACGGCATTAACAGGCACACCCTCCGGGTTGGTCATCGGGGGGATGGCAAAAAAGGCACGGAAGATGAAGCCAGAACCATCCACCAAAACCAGATGTGTGTTTTTTGATGTCACGCCGTCCCTCTCCCTTGCCATATTGGGCACGTTACTTTTGCTCTATAGGCTCTCTCTAGCGGATTTCCGCCGCTTTAAAAACGCCTCACATGCCGATAAGGCTGTATTTCTCCCTCTCATGCTCTGTTATGCGCTATGTCTCACAGGGTGCAGCACGGGGCCGCGCCCGGAAACATGGCCTCACAGCCCTACAGAATCCGCCTTCATCCTCGCGAGCCTCTCCCTCCCGCTCTCCGATGGTAAGAGTGCGCCCATACGGCTTTACACGCCACCCCAAAACAAGCCCCTACGCGGGGTGATTCTGGCCTTTCACGGCTTTGGGGATAGCCGCGATGCGTGGGAGGTTATGGCACCACCCTTAACGCAGGCTGGGTTCCTCATCGTTGCCCCTGATATACGCGGCTTTGGGGCCTTCCCCACATCACGGACATGGAGCAACACCCAACGCCTCATTGCTGATAGCCTAGCAGAGGCCCAATGGTGCCAGCAACAATGGCCCAAGCAACCGCTTTACCTAATGGGCGAGAGCATGGGGGGTGCTATTGCCCTCCTCACCAGCACTGCACTGCATGCCCCCCACCCCGCCGGGTTAATCCTCCTCGCCCCAGCCATCATGACATTAGGCCAGCCATGGCAAAGCCTTTTGGAGGGCTGGAATCTCATCACCCCTCAAGCTCGCCTAACAGGGGCCCATATGCCGGGCCACCATATTGCAACGCGCAATATCAAAGCCCTCCGTCGCATGTTTTTCGACCCTCTCACCCGCCATGGCACAACCGTCCACGCCCTCCGGGGACTAACGCATCTGATGAGCCATGCCACCCAAGAGACCCCAAAACTACACACACCCACCTTGCTGATATGGGGTGATCGCGACCAATTTGTCCCCGCCTCTGCCACGCGCCACCTTATCCAGAGATCACCCCAAGGCCTCCTCCGGCTAGATGAACTCCCCCATGGCTATCACCTCATCTCCCGCGAGCCGCAGAACCGCCCTGCCCGAGACATTCTCTCATGGCTTGAGCAGCCGGGGCATTTCCTCCCCTCTGGCGGGGATAATGCTGCCACCATGTGGCTTTGGCTGAAAGAAACACGCTGATATAGATGAAAAAAGAGGCCACAAGGGCTAGGCAAACACATCTCTTACCGTTAAAAGAACGGCCAGCGGACCCGTAGCTCAGCTGGATAGAGCGTTGCCCTCCGAAGGCAAAGGTCGCGCGTTCGAATCGCGCCGGGTCCACCATCCAACAGTCCTAAAAGCAAAGACGTTAGGGGCGTATTTCAGCCCCTTGCTAGCCTCTTACCGTTGTCTTTCTCTCACAACGCCATCTTAGGCAACGTGGCTAGCACCTCTCTCGTCTCTAATGCCACATGCAGCACTTTTAAAAAGAGCAAGAGGGGCCATTTAGGGTCTTGAGCTTCGGCAAGAGCCCAATCGTTCGGATCATTGGTGATGGTGGAGCGTTTATCAATCTTGACCTGCTGACGATCCATCACCCACTCAAGAGCAGATTTGCCATTGACCTGATATTCATAGGCTTCCAGCGGAATACCTGTAATCTCGATGTGATTATTATAAATCAGATGGGTTTTGTCAGGGATGCGCTTGCCATCCTCACCACGGGTTTTGGCAAAGGCCATCTTCTCGACACGATAAAGCTGCTCCTCCGTAAGGCCCGCTTTGGTTTTGATATGCACATGCGTAGCATCATCCAGCGCGAAATAAGGCACCGCCGCCTCATACCCCAAATGAAGCTCCGCAAGCGCCCGCCCTGCTTTGGAAAACGCCCAGAAGTCATCCTCCGCCTTTACGCAAGGGATACGGGGGAGTTCCTTGGAGAGACTGGTGGCGTAATGGCTGCGATAATCCGGGGTATGAAGCAGACCATAGATGTAATAAAATACATCTTCTCCATCAAACTGCGCCTTGGGCCATGCTTTACGGAAATAGGCCATGCCCTCTGGCGTGATAGCACTTTTCTTTTTGTAACGAGCCGCGCTTGGCTCCTCCATCCCCCCAAACATATCCCCTTCAGGCTGCGCAGTTTTTATGGGTTCATAATGATAGAGAGGGAAGCATTGTCCATTAAACATTACCTGTAAATCAGGAATTACATTTGAAATGAAAAAAGAAGGGTTCGTATTACCTACACCTGTTACACAAATCACCTTATTCTCCATCCCCACTTCTGGGAAGATTTTGGGAAGTTGATAGACTCTTTCATTCAGCCTGCGACTAAAGAAAAGGACTTCCTTCGTAAAAGGACGGTACATGCCAACACGCATCTCCCCATCGGAAATGGATAATGGCTTATCTGCTACTACTGTATCCTGTAAACCACTTGTCCAGCTCAGTGCCGTTGTTGCAAAGTCAGGAGAGCGTTTCAATTCGTTCAGCCGAGCCTCTTTCTTACCATGAGGCAAAAGCTCATTGAGCCGTTCCCGCTCAGCTTCGTAAGTCGCAACTTGTTGCTCTATACTCTGTTGGATACGCTCTTGAGAGAAGTTCCAAACCCAGGCATCACGAGCAGTAGCCAAACCTAAAGAATATAAGCCAAAAATACTGTGCTCACCTTTTTTGCTGCCCATCGTCATAAAGACCGAGAAGCTGTCATCTCTCTGGTTTAACCAGTCGCCATGCTCATCAGGTGTCAATGTCTGCCAGCGGCGGAACGTGCCATCAGGGTTGGTTTCTTGCCCCGCATCTGAGGCTTCGCTCGGGATAGCTGCGATAGACCCAAAGCGATGCAGCCAATGGAACTTATCTGTCTCTGGGGCGTTGCTCAGCTCTGCCCCGGCGCGGGCATATATCTCCTGCGCTGTAAGATAGTCACCAATATCGCAGAAATGGATTTGGCCTTTGCCTGTATGAGTCTTTTTGCGGGCTAGAATGGTGATGGCAATGGCTGCTGAACTACCCATGCCAAAAATTTGGCCTCCCTCCTTCTTTGCTCGGTCACCTGCTGTCTTCTGTCCACGCAAACCTCTTAGGTGGAAAATCCAGATTTCGGAAAATTCACTTTCCAAAGCGTTACGGAGACCTGAACCAAGTGCACTTTCTAAGAATCCTGCATTAGATACAAATCCTACGACCCCCTGCTCTCCTATACGATCAGAAGCCCAGCGAATGGCACGAATATAACTATCGTATAACTGCCTTATACTTGTTGCTTTAACCCCTGCAGCGTAGGTTTCCGCAATCCGTTTATCGAGATATTCATATTTATCATTCTGGGCCTGTCCGGCTTTACTAGCCCCCGCAGAATAAGGCGGGTTGCCCATAATCACCCGGATGGGGGCACTCTCTTGTGCGAGGATGCGCTCGCTATTGCCTTTTAGGTAGCCCCCCATGCTGTCATGCAGGGTCTTATCTGTCTGCACATGTTCTGTCAGATTGAAGGTGTCTGTTAGGCAGAGGCCACCAAAGGGTGCTTGTTTGCCTGTACGGGCGGTATAAGAGGTCGCGATATTAATACCCGCTACGTAATAAGCGAGCAGGACAAGCTCATTGGCCCAAAGGCCGGGCTTGCCAAGGATGGCATCTTCTTTCCCGGCGGCCTCATATTTGGCAGCCAGTTTTTCGGTAGGGATGATGTAGTCTCCCTCACTACCATCGGCCTGACGTTGTCGTAGGTCAATCAACCGGGCGATAAAGCTGCCAGTACCGGTAAAGGGGTCCAAAACCGAGACGTTCTCATCCCCCATGCCACAGCCAAACTGCGTCTGAAGCACATGCTCAACAGAGCGGATGATAAAATCCACCACGGGGACCGGTGTAAAGACAATGCCCAGCTTATCAGCTTGTTTTTTGAAGGCCTCTCGGAAGAAGTCATCATAAAGCTGGATGGTCAGGGCCTGTCGGCTCTCCGGGCTGGCATCCTTCAGGCGGGCACGGATGCTGTCATAAAAGCTCTCCAGCCCTTGCTGTTCCTTCGTCAAGCCGTTGGCGTAAAGCTCCTGCGTGACGGCATCAAGAGCTTGTGTCATGGGGTTGGAGCTATGACCACCATTTTCCCCAAAAAGAGCATCAAAAACCGGGCCTGTCACAAGGTGCTGGCCTAGCATCTCGATGATTTCACTATCCGGGACGTTCGGGTTGATAGAGGCGTGGATTTCCGCCTTTAGCTTGTCAAAGACCTTCCGGGCCCGGGCGGATGCGTCTTGCAGGGTACGTTCTGCATCATGCTCGGCCCCAAGGGGGAGCTGACCATCCAAAAGGCGGGTAATACTAATAATATGCCGGTCCACAATGCGTTTGACGTCTTTAGACCACCGAGCAAAGGGATTACGATTGCCAACCTTCTGCACAATACGAGCATAAAGCGCATCAGCCAGCTTTTCCCGCTGGCCATATTGCATGACAAGCTGCTGGCCGTAATCAGTAATCTCCTCCTCAGAGGCACGTTCATCCGCACCCTGACCATTGAGATGTTTATTCACACTATTGGCGGCGGATTCAGCTTTGCCCTTTTTCTTTTTAGCTGGAATACGAGCTGAGACGCATACGACTTCCATCTTCGTATAGTCCAGCTGGCCACCAAGATTCACACGGTCTAGCTCATCATCCAAAGAAGAATCATGCGCCCGGAGGGCCTGAAGAACCATCCAAACCGTACGAAAGCCTGATGACCCTTTAGCGAAATATTCATCAGCCGTATAACCATGCGGCACCACAACGGGAATAATGATATAGCCACGTTTCTTACCCGGCGCACGGCGCATCACCCGCCCTACGGACTGAACAACATCCACCTCGCTGCTACTTGGGGCTAAAAACACCACGGCATCCAATGCGGGGACATCCACCCCCTCAGACAAGCAACGCACATTAGAGAGGATACGACAGACCTCCCGTTCTTTCCCATCTTCATCAATAAAGGGTGGGGCATCATCCTTTAGCCAGTCCAGCCGTGCGCTTTTTTCGGCAGCGTTCATCCCGCCATCAACATGCCTAATCTCGCAATAAGCCCCAGGCTTTTCCTTCTTGGCTGCCTCTTCTGGTAGCTTACTCTTGCGCTTACGGTACTCCTCCACAACATCGGAGAACCCCTTCTCAATCACACGGGAGGCAACATTGCCGCTACGTTTTTTAGACGGATCAATCGTAGAGCAAAAAGCCACCGCCCTATGCATCGGGCGGGTCTCATCCTCACCTCGCATATCATCACGGGAGAGGCCCTTCCATGCGCCAATAATACGCGAGGCGACATCCAACGTGATGTTATTATCTTTATCAGACAAGGTACTAGGGACGAACTCCGCCACATCGCTCTCTGACACACCGAGAACGACAATCTTATAGGGGCAGAGACGCTCCTTCTTCACCGCCTCAGCAAAAGAGATTTCATGAATAATGGGGCCATATAGCTCCTCATCATCCATGGAATACAAGGTTGTATCGGCATCCTTGGCCTTCTCCAACGCATCGGATGAGAAGATACGCGGCGTTGCCGTCATAAAAAAAGTGCGCGCCCGTTTTATGCCGTCCGGCTGATGAATGAACTGGAAGGCCTTTGTCTCTTCATCTCGCCTTTTAGCACCGCTCGTACGGTGCGCCTCATCGCATATGACGAGGTCCAAAGCAGGCAAACCAAGCTTCTGCGCCTCCCCAATAACAGGCGAAGAATGATAGGTCGAAAAGATGACGATCATCCGCTCATCAGCATCTTTAGCAGAACGCGCTTTGGTAAGGGCGTTTGTCAGGCCGAGGGCATCGGTAGTGGCGGGGTAATCCAAGTCATTTTCCACCCGTCCAACATCATCACGTTTTTTACCCACTTCGCTATCTGAGCAAACGGCAAAGCAGGACAACTTAATAGCAGATTGCTGCGTCCATTCCGTCAATGTCTGAGACACAAGATGAAGCGATGGCGCTAAAAACAGAACAACCTTCCCTTTGCCTGCGAGATTTTCCGCAATTTTGAGGGATGTAAAGGTCTTGCCCGTTCCACAAGCCATAAGAAGGCGACCTTTAGTAGGATGTTCTATAGTCCCCCCCTTCAAGGTTGAGACGGTTTTTACGATGGCTTCCTGCTGTTCTTCACGAGGTGTTTTGCGGGGTAGTAATGTCGGTTCACCCGTCTTGAGATACTGGCTCCAATCTATGGCCGCATTTTCAAGGTCGGAAAGCGTTGTTAAATGGATGAGCGGCTCGACCATCTGCATGGTAGCCTTAGCGTTATCACCCCACTTGCCCGTTGTAGCGATGATCCGACGACTGATGAAGTCCGCACGATTGCTTGCCGCGATGAAGCTATCCAATTCCTTTTTGGAGATTGTATGGTCCGGGCTATAAAATTTGGCCTGAATGGCCTCAAAGCCGGAGCCATCCTGCATAACACCAACAAGATCAACCCCCGTATCACGCGCCGAACCACCGGGGATGTATTTTTTAACCCAATCTGCGAAGGTCAAAACCTCCGAGAATAATTCCTGAAATTTCGGCTCATTTTGAAGATAAATTTGGGCCAGTTTTTCAAACCCCGTGCCCCGGTCCCGCTGGCCTGTCTTATGCCCCTGCCCATCCTCATCAAAACTCGCTAGAAGTGTGCGAAAAGCAGTGCCTTGTGAATTGGACATGGGTGGTCTCCGGTTCATAATAGTGTTTTCACACTACACAGTGAAGCAAGGAACGCCAAGCAGGACGGCTCTCATCCTAACTAGCTTATGATCTTTCCTTTTGCTCTACCTCTCTGCTCACGCTGGGAGCATACCCCCCTGCTGAATATGAGAACTGACACAAACAGTCAGAAGAAACTGTAATTCAAAAAATTACAAAAGATATTACCACCAAAAAGCCCATTAAATAGAACGTTGGAGACCCGAACCGTTAACCCTGGCAAGCCCCCTTTTCAGACCATCTTCCATATTTTAGAAAAAGATCAGCATAATATGAGGAGGTATAATGCCCTCTACCTCATGGCTCTTTTGGGCCTTACTTTCCGCAGGCTTTGCGGCATTAACGGCTCTGTGCGCTAAGGTCGGTGTTAATGAGATAGATTCCGACCTTGCAACATTCATCCGTACAATCGTTATTCTTGCTATTCTGGCCGCTTTATTGCTGGCGACAGGAAAGTTTCATAATACCGCAGGCTTTACGCCACGGGCGTGCTTTTTCCTGCTGCTCTCTGGTTTGGCGACGGGGGCCTCATGGCTTTGTTATTTCCGCGCCCTCAAGCTGGGGGATGCGGCCCGTGTTGCACCAGTCGATAAACTCAGCGTTGTGTTTGTCGCCTTACTAAGCGTCACATTCTTAGGTGAGCAGCTATCACTTAAAGGCTGGATGGGGATTCTTTTTATAGGGCTGGGGGCTATCCTCGTCTCTGTAGGTTAACCCGCCCATAGGGATGGAAGGAAGCCCCCTCCATCCCTATTCCTTATGCCTAACTTAGGCGTTACCGTCTTTAGACTCTTCGTCCTTTGTCTCTTCCTCCGTCACCACAGGCTCGGAGATAGCGACAGGGGCCAAACGGCTCGCAAAGTTACATGCCATGAGATAGCACACCACGGCTGTACCAAGGGAGGCAAAAGCCGTTTCCCGCTCGCCGGGATTAATCAACATGGCGACAAACACCAAGATGATAGCAATCAACGAGGCAATGCTCAGATACGGATAGAGCATCATGGTGAAATGCTCACTCGTCCCAGCACGCTTACTACGCCCACGCAGAACAATATAAGATGTGGCAATAAGCGCGTAGGTTAAGAGGATTAACCCACCACTACAGTTCAGCAAGAAGCCGAAAATCTCACTCGGTGCGAAGATGGAGGAGAACGCCACCAACAACCCAGCAATAGAGCTGATCGTAATCGCCATACGCGGGGCTTTATCTGGTGCAGAGCGCACAAGGAAAGCCGGGGCGTCACCCTGAATCGCCAACTCTGTCAGGATACGAGAGGTGATGTACATGCTGGAGTTCAAGCAGGACAGAACGGCACTCAAGATAGCAATCTGCATAATGAGCGCAGCACCCGGCACACCCATAACCTTCAACACAGCCACGAAGGGGGATTTACCCGGATAAAGGCTCCACCACGGCACGATCATTGTAATCAAGCAGATGGAGGAGACATAGAACATCATAATCCGCAAGCCGAGTGTCCGTGTCACGCGGGAGACGTTCTCGCCCGGATCGGATGTTTCAGCCGCCGCAACGGTGGAAATCTCAGACCCCATCATGGTGAACAACACCGTTGGCACAAGGGCAAGCAGCGGCACAATACCATTAGGGAACAAACCACGGCGACCAAAGAGATTCTCATGCACGGACACACCATGACCAAAAACATGCAGGACATAAAGCAATGCCAGCAAGATAAAGGCCACAATGGTGAACACTTTGATGCTGGAAAGCCAGAACTCACATTCACCAAAAATCTTTGGCGCAAAGAAGTTCACCAGCTTCATGCTGATGATGAGCAGGACAGACAACACCCAGACAGGCAGATGGATCCAATCCCGCAGCATCATGGCCCCAGCGATAGCCTCCGAGCCAATCACCACCACCCAGAAAAACCAGTAAAGCCAGCCAGAGGCAAAGCCGATCCGATCCCCATGGGCAAGACGAATATATTCCACAAAGGAGCCACGGCCCGGGTCACTCACGACAATCTCGCCCAGCATGCGCATGATCGCCATGATTAAGAAGCCCACAGCAACGAAAACGAGCGCAATGCCCGGTCCCGCCTTTGCTATAGCCGCACTACTCCCGACAAAAAGTCCCGCGCCAATCACACCGCCCAGGGCAATCATCGCGATATGACGACTCGAAAGTCCTTTATCCTCGGACACGGTTTGATCGCTAGTTGGTTCCTTCATGAAAAGGTCCTTATGATAGTTGGCTGTACGGGGCACCCAGTAAAAAAGATGAACACTCCGCTACGGTAACCCATTTTGTGACATCTCCCGACAAAATGGAAGGCAGAACAGAAGAAAAGCCCGTATTGCCCTAAAAATGCCGGTAAAAATAAAGTTCCAGAACGCCTGATGTCCCATGCATGGGCGGAACATTCATCCCACTAGGGATCCCTGCTTTTGCAAGGGCCTTACCCCCAGGACCTGCAAATGCGGCCCCTCCTGTAATGGCTCCAGATGTATTGGCATCAAACGAATATTCAGCAGAAAGATCAACCTCATCCGACATATGCCGCCCTACCGTACTCGGCAGGCCAGAGCCACTGGGATAGAGAAAAGAAAGGTCATAGAAATGCAGACCCAACTTTAATTCATCGCCTTTGCGTAATAAATGGATTGGGGGCACGCCTGTCAAGTCCACCTGATGAATTTCCATATTCGAGAGCGGAGCAAGATACATGCCTGTAATCTCTCCCGGCCAATATCCGCCATAAGTATAGCGGCGACCATCATAAAGAAAATATGTATCATAATTATGTTTTGTCCGGCTATGAGGGTTCTTCCCTCCACTAAAGCGCGTATAGCGGTAGAATATATGGGGCTTCCATGGCAGAGATGTAAACGTATATCCCGGCTCTATATAGGTTGCATAGGCGCTAACACCCTTATAACCATTACCTGCATGGCTATTTTGTTCAGAAACAAACGTCCCATATAGGGAGAAATGCTTGTCAATGCCCCATGTTTTTACAGGAATGAACGTCCCACCCCAACTGAGCTGCGTAACATTCATCCCCTGCCGGTCCGCACGGTTTGCGTAGTCATAAGCGGCCCCAATATTCGCCTTACGCACATGAAAATACGCTAACGTAATATAGGCCGCTCTATCCTCATAAACTGCACCACCGTTACCACCCTCTTTGCTGCGAAAAAGGGTAACATCAAACCCCTCAAACTTCGTCTCCGGGCGATCATTATTGCGAGTCTGATTGTTATTAGTGTTATTCTCCAGCATAAACGCATCGGCACGGATATGCTTACCTTGATATTTAATCACCCCAGGTCCTGCAAAAGCAAAACGCGGCGCATACCACCACGCCCCGCGGTCCCCAGAGCTATAAGCCCCCTTCCCCACAAGAAAACCATCATCAATCTGGAACTTTTGTCGCCCCCCTTCGATGATCAACTTCTGGTCTTTATTAAACGGCAAATCGACCCCCAAATTAGCTTCCTCCAACGTAATCGCCCGCGGCGTACGCGTGGTTTGGGAGAGGCTTTCTGCATCCCCATCGCCTAAGGTTGTCGAGCCAATCGCCGATGCTTGACCAAAGACCGTAAAGCCCCACGGGGTCTTCCATTGCCCTGAGAGAATTGGCTTGCCATAGAGCTCCGCATAGGTCGTATCTTGAATCAACGCATAACCGCCTGAGCGGCGTTGCCTATAAGAACCCGCACCGTAATTCGTATTGGGTAGAAAAAACGCATCCCCGCCAATATCCAACCCGGCTTTAATCGTAACATTCTTACTCTCAATAAGTGTCTGATCTGCATAAGCGTCAGAAACTGCATAGACATTGCCTAATGCGGCCAGAGAGATAAGCAATCTCCGCAATTTTGATGCCATATTCAAACCTTTTTGGGGTACTTTGTCGCTCTTTTATTACAGGATAATCTAACTCTGTCTATATCATGACATAATTAGTTATTAACTAAACCTATACTTTCTCATCTATATATAAAGTTATTCTTTTATTATTGTAGAATGTAGATTTTTGTTTATCAGCCGTTAATGCCCTGTTCTCCGTGCCTTTTCCTCTCTTTGAAAGCACTATGGGGACGGCCTTTCCCGTATGAAAATTACCTCTCAAAAAATCTCAAAAATGTTTATAAAAATATAACTCCACCACGCCAGACGCCCCGTGTACCCCCGGCATCGTCTGCCCAGCAGGCACACCAGCACGCACTAAAGCTCGCCCTGCTGGACCAGAAAAAGCCGCCCCCGCAGCAATCGCACCTGATGTATTAGCGTCCAACGCATATTCGGCAGAGATATTCACCTCATCAGACATACGCCGTTTTGTCCCCGCTGGCAGCCCTGCCCCGGTAGGATAAAGATAAGCGAGGTCATAAAAATGCAGGCCAAGCTTTAGCTCGTCATCCTTCTTCCATAAATGAACAGGCGGCACACCTGTAATATCAAATTGCTGAATCTCCATATTAGATAAAGGCGAGAGATTATTACCTACAATCTCACCCGGCCAATAGCCGCCATAAGTATAGCGCGCGCCATCATATAAAAAGAAAGTATCGTAATTATGCTTTGTCCGGCTATGTAAATCCCTGCCGCCACTAAAGCGTGTATAACGGTAGAATATATGAGGCCGCCAAGGTGCATTTGCAAATGTATAGCCGGGCTCTACATATACAGCATAAGCACTTACACCCTTATAGCCATTGCCTGCATGGCTATTCTGCTCCGAGACAAAATTGCCGTAAAATGTGATATTCTTTGTAAAAGGATGAGCCTTCATCGCAAAGGGTGTCCCGCCCCAGCTAAGAGCTACGACATTCATCCCCTGCCTATCTGCCCTATTGGAGTAATCATAGGCCGCACCTTTATCCGCATGACGCACATAAAAATAGGTCAGCGTAATATAGGCGGCTCTATCACCATAAGTAGAGGCCCCATCGCCCCCCGGCTTACTGCGGAATAACGTAACATCAAACCCAACAAACTTTGTTTCTGGCTTATCATTTCCATAAGTCTGGCGGTTATTACTATTATTCTCCAACATAAATACATCAGAGCGTAAAGATTTCCCCTCATATTTAATGACCCCCGGGCCAGAAAAAGCAAAACGTGGCGCATACCACCACGCCCCTCTCTCACCGGAGCTATAGGCCCCCTTCCCCATCAAGAACCCATCATCAATTTGGAACTTCTGCCGCCCGCCCTCAATAATCAGCCGCTTTGTTTTCGTGAGAGGGATTTTGACACCAAGATTTGCATCCTCAAGATTCACCTGCCGTGGTGTGCCAGAGGTTTGGCTCACACTCTCTGCATCACCATCGCCAAGGGTGGTAGAGCCAATGGCTGAAACTAGCCCAAAAACTGAAAATCCCCACGGTGTCTTCCATGTGCCAGAAAGCATAGGCTGGCCATAAAGCTCCCCAAGGGTGACATTCTTCGTGCGTGTATAGTACCCCCCTTTATGCGGCGCGTAAGAACCTGTCGCAAAATTAGCATTAGGGAAATAAAACGCATCGCCACCAATATCTAATGCAGCATTGATGGTGATATCTTTACGGGAAAACAGCGTGAGATCAGCATAAGCTTTGGGAAAAGGGATGATCGTGACCGCCATAAACGCTGCATAAAGCAGTTCCCGCGTTTTTACCGCCATGACTATCCTTCTCTCGGTCTCCTTGGCGGCTCTATTACAGCATGTTCGCTCGACAATCCAGAGAATGTTACAGAAGCGAAAAAATATCTCGCTCTATCCTCCTCTCACCCCAAAGCTCCCCTGCAAGGGGGGCAACCATGCAGGCTGCCACCACATTGCATAAGCGGCATCACACCTTACCCCGGTACGCCATCACCACCGGTAATGCCCCAGACTTGCCCCGTCACATAGCTGCTCTCTTGAGACGCCAGCGTGACATAAACCGGGGCAATCTCCACCGGCTGACCGGGGCGGTGGTAAGGCGTCTCCTCCCCAAAATGTTGTACAACTGATTGCGGCTGTGCCCCACATACTTGGAGAGGCGTCCAAAATGGTCCCGGTGCCACAGCATTCACCCGGATGCCACGTGGGAGAAGCTGCCGGGCCAAGCTATGGGTCATATTGGCTATACCGGCCTTCGTCATCGCATAATCAACCAGAATAGGGTTAGGCTGATACGCATTGCGGGAGGTCGTATTAATAATCGCACTACCTTTTGGCATATGCGGTATGGCCGCTTTTACAAGCCAAAAGAGTGCGTAAAGATTCGTCTTGACTGTCCAGTCAAACTCCTCAGTCGTAAGCTCAAGAATATCCTCACAATAATGCTGCCGCCCTGCATTATTAACCAGAATATCCAACCCACCCAGCGCATCGACCGCTTTATGTATGATTGTCTGGCAGGTTGCTTCCTTACGAATATCACCCGGCAATAACACGGCTTTTCGCCCTGCTTGACGGATAAGAGCCTCAACCTCACGCGCATCACTTTCCTCTTGCGGCAAGTAGCTGATAGCAACATCGGCCCCCTCGCGCGCATAAGCAATCGCCACGGCCCGCCCAATGCCGGAATCCCCACCAGTGATCAACGCCTTACGTCCCGCAAGCCGACCGGAGCCTTGATAATGCGCCTCCCCACAATCAGGGCGAGGGGTCATCGCACTTTGCAGGCCGGGCCAATTCTGCGGTTGTTGCGCAAAAGGGGGAGCGGGATAACGCGTCACAGGGTCCAATAACCCCCCTGCCTCGTGCGTCTGCATAACAGACGGCCCCGCCGCAGCTTGAGCGGATGAAAATAAGGAAAGTGACCCAAAAGCGGCAACCCCAGAGACAAAACTCCGCCTATCAACAGCCCGTTGATGCTCGGTTTGGCGGGCATCTTTTACAATGCGTGACATAGAGGCTCCTTCCTCAACGAACGTTTCTAAAACACCCCCTACCCTCTTCTTTCCTCAAGGGGAAGTCAAGCAGCCCTTATCTCATCATTATGGCCGTATATGCCCCGCCCCATGCACCTCATAACGATAACTCGTTAGTTGAAAAGGCCCAATCGGCCCGCGTGGTATGGCACGCTCTGCCACAATCGCCACCTCTCCCCCAAGGCCGAACTCCCCACCATCGCTAAACTGGGTCGAGCTATTCCACATCACAATAGCACTCGGAATACGCGCCATAAAATAACGCGCTACGGCTTCATCCTCTGTCAAAATCGCTTCAGTATGGTGGGAGGAAAAACGTGCAATATGCGCTAGGGCCTCGTCAATATTGGCCACAACAGCGATATTAAGCACTTTATCCAACCATTCTGTCGCGAAATCCTCCTCTGTTGCCGCAGGCAAGGTTGGCAGAAGGGCACAGGCGGCCTCATTCGCGCGAAAGCTACAGCCCTCTGCGCCGAGGTCTGCTACAATCAACGGGAGAAGCTGCGGTGCAATGGCAGCATCTATTAAGAGCGTTTCTGTCGCCCCACATATGCCGGGACTACGCAGCTTGGCATTACGCAGCACACGCCTTGCCATCATAGGCTCTGCCGCAGCATGAATATAGCTATGGCACAACCCCGCCGCATGCGCCAAAACCGGCACGCGTGATTCCCGCTTGATACGCTCTGTCAAAGCGCGATCGCCACGGGGAATGATGAAATCAACCAACCCAACAGCCTGCAATAAGGCCGCACGCTGTGCCGCATCCCCATGTGGAATGAGAAGAACGGCATCTTCTGGCAAGCCCGCCTGTCGCAAGCCACGCTGAATCACTTCATGAAGGGCCTGCATACTATGGGCACTCTCCGCCCCACCGCAAAGCAGTATCGCATTGCCTGACCAAAGACTTTGTAATGCCGCATCCCAGCCTATCACCAAGCGATGCTCGAAGATTAGGCCTAACACCCCCAACGCTATGGCAACACGGCGGATTTTTAAGCCATTGGGCCGTTCCCATTCCCCTAGAACCTGCCCAACAGGGTCCTCCATCTCCGCAAGAGCCTCGGCCTTACGGGCCATTCCTTCCAAACGCTCATCTGTTAATGTTAATCGCGCTTGTAAAGAAGGGCTAAGAGCAGACCCACCTATATCATGCTGGTTCGCTGCCAGCACAGCCGCCTTATCCGCCCGCAATGCAGCAGCTATATGGTACAGGGCGTCTTGACGCTGTTTTGTCGGGCTTAGAGCCACACTCTGAGCCGCTATACGCGCACGCTGTGCGAGATGTTGCACCGTCATAGGCATGACCTATCTCCCTCCCTACCCTACATTAGGGGGCCAAGGCTCCTTGAGCGGCCCAGCTCTCAATCTCCCTCATCCCAAGCTGAATATCCGCTAAGGAAAAGCTGTAGGACCACGCCTCACCCTGCTTTGTTTGCGCGCTTAAATACCCCATTTGCCCCGTTGCTAGGGCCTGAAGCTGCTCAGCCGTCAAAGCCTGCTGCACCATGCAGCCCGTACCATCGCATGATTGTATCGTCAGCGGGATAGTCGTCCCTTGGTCAATACGGAGAGACGGCGCAGCCTGCATCCCAAATGGCAAGCGCGTGGGTAAGTTAAAGCTTATCTCCCATGGCTGTTGTGCCAAAGGGGCTGTCTTCATATTCGGTGTGGTGTGTGTAAAGAGGAGAAAACCGCTATCAATCGTTGTGCCGCTCATATGCTCAAGCTGAATAATGCAAAATTGCGTCACTTGTGGGCTGCCTTTGGCAGGATACGCACAGCCATAACGCCACGGCCCTGCAAAAGCGGACCGCGCAGCAACACCCGGATGCTCTGCGGCCATAATCTCCGGCATGCCCCCACCTTTTTGCGTGACAGACGCAACAAGAGCCGCCTCATCCGCCCATGCTGGTACCGGCATAAAAAATACGAGCAATGCAGCAAGCACACCCCCAAACATATAACCATCATGCCGCATTTTCATTCCTTCCCACACCGCTCTCATACCCCCCCTTATGGCCCTGCTGCTTTTGGGACCTCACAGGACTGACATTCCGGCTGCGTCTCAGTAAATCTGGTCACATTATCAAGCATGAACCGAAAGTTCATAAAGCCCAGATTGTAGAACCATTTTGTGCCATTCTTCAACGTCACTGTCAGATGGGCATGTTTTGCTTGTTTAAGAGATTGTACAAACGCGTTTGATACCTCGGGGCGAAACGCCGCTTTGCATTTCTTACCGTAACACACATCCCACCCTATTGCCATTGGTGGGCCGTGGTCCACCACAAGCTGTAGAGGGCTGCTCTGGTCTGCCTCTACCATATCTGGGAAGATAACCAGCACAAACCATGGATGCTGCGACGATGGGGCTTCCTCACGCGCTAAGAATATCTCGCCACCTGATAAAAAATTATCTGTTACTGTCCCTCCCATAAAAGGACGACTAACCCAACATTTGTTAACGTTATTATGCCACTCTGGCGTCCCGGGGAGGCATCCCAACCCCCAGCTCCACCAGTTCCGCGCCAAACTCGTCCTTACCGCGCCTCTCACCTGCTCAGTACCTGTATCAAAAGGCAGATGAGGATTCCCCCAATCCACGCGCGCAAAAGCGTTACTGCCCCAACATAAGAGGCAAGCCAAGAGGCCGCTCTTTACCAACGGCATTACCCTCTTTTGCAGAACAAAACGTACCATGATAGCCCCTTACAAAAACGCCCAGCCTTATAATGAAGGCTGGGTATCTCTATTTACGAGAGCATAGCCCCCAAATAATATGGGAGTTCGCAACCCACTCCATCATAATCCACATATTAGGGGATTAATTCACCATGCTCAATCCAGCTATCAACCTGTGTTAGACCTGTATTTACAACATCCAAAGAAAAGTCATAAGAATAGACTGTGCCGTTCTTCTGCTTTGCAGTGAAATGCGCCTGTTTTTTAGTCTTCAAAGCCTGAATAACAGCCTCCGGTATAGCCGGAATCCGTACGCTGCATCCTAAATCTGTACAAGACCGCCAATTAATAGACAAAGTCGGACCTTGCTCAATAACTAACTGAGCAGGCACGCTTTGGTCCACCGCCACAGATGCCGGGAAAACGACGGAAACCCCCCAAGGCTGCTGCGCAATGGGTCGAGCCTTCATATCCGTTGTTTGACGTAAAAACATCACCATCCCATTTTTGCTAGTTTGCTAGGGGGTCTTACCTATGGCAAAAGCACGGCCTACCATACATACCGTAGCACTTGCTGGACTAGCCTTACCCGGATAGACACACCCATACCCCCATGGACCCATTGTCATCGCTTTTTTCACAAAGCCGGGACTTGCTGGTACAGCATCAGGGGAGGTTCCTGCATGAGCATAAGAGCTACCAGCAAGACACACAGCCAGCGCGCATAGGCCGCCTTTTACAAAACGCATCATTCTTATCTTTATCCTTATCATAGGCATATTTTGCAACGGACGCTAACGCATTTACCCCGCAAAGCCAGCACTACACGCCCAATGCCTCTGCCTATATTCCTTAAAAACTCTGTTAGTTAATGCCTTAATGCACGATTAAGGGGTTAACTCACCATGCTCAATCCACTGGTTAATCTGTGTAATGCCCGTATTCACCCCATCCAGGGTAAAATCGTAAGACCATAGCGTGCCATCTTTCTGCTTCGCTATAAAACGCGCCTGCTTTCCCGCCTTCATTATCTGGAGAAAATCCTCATAGAGAACCCTAGCAATAGTCTGACATCCTAAAAAGCTACAAAACGCCCATGGAATTAAAACTTTATGCGTCTGATCTACCACAAGTTGCGCTGGCACTGTTTGGTCAACTGCCACAGCTCTGGGAAATATTACAAGAACCCCCCAAAATTGTTGGGCGATCGGCTTCTGCGCCACATCAGACGTTACGCGCAAAAAGATTGCAGACCCACCCATAGCCCCCGCCAACACACCTGAACGAAAAGGCCCACCAACCCCACAACTAATTATATGAGCTTTGCCCGTTTTATCAGGGTACGCACAACCATACCCCCACGTCCCAATACGCGCTGACTTTGTAAGCAAACCGGCACGAACAGGTATTGGGGCCGGAGAGGCCGCATCCTCAGCATAAGCAGCATGCCCCCCAATATAGCCAACAAGAAGAATGACCACAGCCCACATGCCATTCTTTATAGAGAGAGAACATTCCCCCGTTTTCACTCATCCGTCTCATACCCCTATATAAAGATACCCAGCCACTATGCGAGGCCGGGCATCTTTATACTTATGGTATGCCATCATCAACGCATTTAGAGCAAATGCTTCAGTAACGCGCTCCGGTAAATCAAAGAAAAACCCCAGAAAATCAAACTAATCGCTACATAAAAGCCTAAAGCAGCCTGTGCGGTGATGGGGTTTAAGCACAGCAGCATCACACCGAGAACGATATTCACTAACGCATCAATCGCCATAAAACCACGGCCATAGGGAGAGGCCCCCATACCTGCAAGCTCCATCACACCACGGACGATGAACCAAGCGGCGATCCACACCGTTAAACCAATCGCGGCACCAATCGGATTAAAGAAAATCAGACCCGCTAGGACGATAAAACATATCCCCAAAAGCCCATCAAGCATTTTGCGCTCCATGGCATTACGGCGGAAGACATCAACCAATGTACAAATCCCTGCCACGAACAATAAAGCAGCGATCAACGCTGTGAGGGAGATGAAGGTCAATACCGGCGTTATGGCCATTACAAGGCCTGCAATGACAATCAATATCCCCATAATCAAGCCGGAATTACCTTCCTGCTGTAGTAACGAGCCTTCTTTCTTTTCCACCATGGACGACCTCCTTCTACAATCACTCTTTCTGCATGGCGCATCCTTAACCATCTGGCAAGTATGGGAAGCCATGCATGATAGGCGGGGCATTCTCTCTTGGCGTCCTTTATAATCCTCTTGTAGCGTTACAGCCCTAACCATTAAGAGGGAGGCCCCATGACCCATGCAAGACTCGTGCTCATGCGCCACGGGCAAAGCCTTGGTAATCATGCTAATCTCTTCACCGGATGGTATGATTTAGACCTCTCCCCCGCAGGTCATGAAGAAGCCAGAAGAGCAGGCCGCCTGATGCGCGCGCATGGCTTCCAGTTCCATGCAGCTCATTGCTCTATGCTCAAACGCACCATCCATACTTTATGGCATTGCTTGGATGAGCTGAACCAAACATGGCTCCCCGAACATAAAAGCTGGCGGCTAAATGAACGTCATTACGGTGCCCTACAAGGGCTGGAGAAAAACGACATTATTGCCCGCTATGGGGCTGAGCAGGTCCAGCAATGGCGGCGCGGCTTTGCCATTACCCCACCGGAAGTTGAGGAAAACAGCCCCCATTATCCCGGCCATGACCCGCGCTATGGCAGCCTCCCCCGCGCTGACCTCCCCAAAGGAGAGAGCCTCGCTACGACCATAAAGCGCGTCCTTCCTTATTGGCAAAACACACTCCGCCCCAGCTTACAGGCGGGGCAATCCCTACTTGTCATCACCCATGGGACGGTTATGCGCGCGCTCATCAGTCAACTAAACAGCCTCAGCCCGGCAGAAACCTGCACGCTAGAACTCCCCACCGGCACCCCGCTCGTCTATGAGTTTAAAGCCGATGGTAAAATAGAACGCGCTTATTACTTAAAGGCGCAAGACGAATAATGCACCTTCACTTTACTCCCTGACACATTCCGACAATGTGTGCCCTGTCTCATCCTTCCATTCTATCCATCCATTTGCTGCACGCCCCAATAAAAAACTAGCGGCAGGGGATGGATTTGTAAAAACTCTATCTTGCATTAACCGTAATTTCTGCCCCTCCCACTTCAATATCCCTTCCTTAATAGCCCTCTCTCGTTGTGCGACACAGCTCGGGGAATAAGCCCTCAAACCCTTTGATTCTACTCGCCCGTAAGAGCCTTTAAGAACGACCATCCCCTCTTCCGTATAAATACCGCACCCTTCCACGCCATCTCCTCGGCAGAAAAATAATTTCTCTACCTCAGAAAGCTTCTCATCCTCTCTCACCTGCCCTTTAGCGACACTCCTTTTCAATTTTAGTTCAAAAAGAGGATACCCTAGGGTTGTCAATAAAATATCAATCGTTCCAAATAACTCTACACATTCGGCTTTTATAGAAGGATGAACTTGCGGCAAAATACCCGTATTACCGTTGCTCAATATGTACCGTTCCACCTCTTTTGTTTTTTGTATCGCCATTGCTTCCAGAAAGCGACCATGTGCTACATTCAAGCTCTCCGCACGCGATACAACCACCACTGCTTTATTCCAAAAATCCTTACTCCTATTATGCTCTTTTAATCGCTCACCTAGCCGCTCTGTTTGCCCTATATAAACTTGGGGATGTTCTGTTTGTTCATCTTCACCAAACAAAAAATAAAGCCCCACAGCTTGAGCTTCTGACATCCTCATAAAACGATCCAGCTGCGCCCTTGGAATCTCAATGACATTTACAAGGCGGGTCGTCACCCAGGCCACACGAAGACTTTGCGGATTACCAAATGGCAAAAAGACCTGAATTGTTTGAGGGTGCATTATTGTCACTCCCTATCCTCTCTAAGAAGTAACGTCATGTACAGAGTATGACACATATGCTTCTCCCCACCTATCCACAGCCTCATCCCCACATCATCCACCATTTCATCCGCCAAAATTGTGAGTAACTCCGTTGGAGCGTGGGACACATGGGGCATGGGAAAAAGCATTAGCAATACCCTGCCCCTTGAGTTGCCGTCACGAGGCTAAAGAGGGCCGTGCCACAGCACATATATAGGATATTCCGTTTCGGCCCACCAAAAGTGAGGTTGGAGCAGCCAATGGGCAAACGAATACGGCCTATCATCTTTCCTTCTGGGTTATAAATCAGCACACCGCACAGCCCTAACGGCCCCCATGCCCCGCACCAAAGATTACCCTCCACATCGGCACGGAGACCATCAGGGCGCATCGGATGGCCTGCTACGGTGAAATCCGTAAAAATCCGTCCATTTACCGGGCGGCCCTGCTTTATATCGAACACATGGATGCTGTGGTCTGGCAAGGGCGGTTGCGCACCCAAAGCAACACCTGATGAAACCACATAAAGCTTTGTGCCATCAGGTGAGAAGCAAAGCCCATTAGGGCCAGCAACATCCTTTTGGGATAGTACAGCCTCTATCTTGCCTGTCTGCCCATCAATGCGGAATGTATGGTCCTCCTGCCGCTGCAACCCGCCATATTGGCTTGTCAGCTCAGCATCCAAATAAGGATTCAGATGCCGATGAGGGTTTGCTGGCCCCTCCGCATCAGCATGGCCTTCTACCACACCATCCCCATAGCCGGGGTCGGTAAACCAGATGCTCCCATCAGGGGCTACAACAACATCATTAGGAGAGTTAAGCGGCTTACCGCGATACCGGTCGGCCAAGACGCTTGCTCTGCCATCATGCTCCCAACGGATAACACGGCGCATCCCATGCTCGCAGGTAATTAACCGGCCTTCTTCATCAAATGTATTGCCATTAGCATTATAGCTCTCCCGGCGATACACGCTGATATGCCCTTGCGGCCCATCCTCTGGATCATACCGATATTGCCGGCTTGCAAGCGTATCACTAAGTAGGAGGAACCGCCCAACCGTACACCATGCTGGCCCCTCCAACCAGCCAGCCCCTTGCCATACACGCTGTAAAGGGGCGTTGCCGTAATTCACCTGCCCAAAGGCGGGGTCCAAAACTAATATATCGGGGTCAGGCAGATTAACCGGCGGAGCCTCTGCCCCCCACGGGCGCGGGGGCATGCTCGTCACACTCAGCCCAGAGGCAATCGGCCCGATGGCCCGCCCTGCAATGGGGGTAGCCGCTAAACCCACAAGGCCACTCAACACACCACGCCGGGTTAAGCACATATGCCGCGCCCTCCTTTGTGACACCTTTGCTTTGATGCTCATGCCCTGCCCTCCTCATCTAAAATATTCGCCACCCTACCGCGGAAGGCTCCGGCTTATAAACTGATGAAGATGCAGGGCTGCTTCTCAATACCCGAAAGCAAAAGCCTGTTGCACATCTCCAACATCCCGCACATCTGCCGCTAAGAGAAGTTGGAGCAATATCCGAGCCTTTTGGGGGTTTAGGTCATATGATGCCACAAAATGATGCGCATTATCATCAACCTCTACATTCCGGTTAACAAACCCATCCCCCACATGGCTAGAGCGCACAACCACAAGCCCCGCTGCTACGGCACGGTCCAGTGCTTTCATAGCCGAGGCAGAGACATTGCCATCGCCCATCCCGGCAATCACAAGCCCTTTTACCCCTGCACGAATGGATTCATCAATCTGCCGTCCATCCATATCCGCATGAGCGTAAATCACATCAACAGCTGGCAAGCTCTGCTCTTTGGGGAGTGCCATCGCCAAACGCGAGCGCGGTGGGGCAAAAAAACGCACCGCTGCCGGGTCCACAATCCCAACAGGCCCTGCATGACGGGAGGTAAAGGTTTGCAACGCTGTGCTATCAGCCTTACTCACCCAATGGGCCGCATGGATTGTATCATTCAGCACCACCAACACACCCCGCCCACGTGCGTGGGGATGGGTAGCGACCTGCACAGCCTCGTAAATATTCGCCGGACCATCCGCACTAATGGCTGAGCCAGGACGCATAGAACCTGTCATCACCACAGCTTGCTCATGATGCAACACAGTATCGAGGAAGAAGGCCGTCTCCTCCATCGTATCCGTGCCGTGGGTGATAACCACCGCATCCGCCTCATGATGAGCAAAGGCGGCATTAATCCGCTCTGCGAGACGGAACCAGACCGTATGATTCATATCCTGCGAGGGAATATTAGCAATTTGCTCCACCTGAAGATGCGCAAGCTTGTCCAGCCCCGGCACGTTCGCGATGAGTTGCTGGCCTGTTGCCGTCCCGGCATCATAACCAATGGCCGAGCGTGGGTCAGCCTTGCCCGCAATCGTGCCCCCTGTGGCTAAGATAAGAACACGCGGTAAGGGCCCCTGCCCTGTGCTTCCCCCGCCAGACGCAGGAGCGGCCGCCATAAGGCTTGTCCCCCAAGGTAACATCGTCAACACCATAAAAACTGCCCTTATGTAAGCTTTCATCCCCATAGCCCCCTTCATCATCAACACGCACCTCCCCTACACAAGGGCCACGATGAGCGGGCCCAGCAATGTGAGTAATACATTGGCAAGTGCATATGTAATCGCAAACGGAATTGTAGGGCTACTATGACCCGCTTTGGCTAAAATCTCCCCAAAAGCAGGGTTAGAACTACGCGTCCCCGCTAAAGCCCCGGCAAAGAGAGCCACATTGCGATAGCCTAATACAAAATAGCCAATCAATGCCGTAATCATGAGGGGGATAAGCGTTACCAGCCCCCCTAATAACAGCAACATAACCCCATGCTCTGCAATCACTGCTACGGCGCGTTGCCCAGTTTGCAGGCCCATCACTGCCACAAACCCCGCTAAGCCAAACATGCTCCAAAAGGCACAAACCGATGAGGGCATAGCCCCATAATGAGGGTGCCGCCCTTGCCACCAGCCAAACACCAAGCCAGAGAGCAACGCTCCGCCCCCGCTCCCTAATGTAAGGGGAATATCCCCCCAATGAACCACCACCAATCCCAGCAACAATCCCGCTGCAACGCCGAACATATTATAAACAAGGTCCGTCCCCACTGGCAGAATAACCGGCGGGATGGCTGAATGTTTTGACGTTCCTAGCAAAGCATCCTCAGTAGGGGTAAGCCCTGTATTACGCGCATCCTCCGCTAAAGACCGGCCCATGCAAAAGGGCAGAATATTCACACAAAAAATGATTGTGCCGATAGAGCCAAAAATGTAGGTCACCGCATAACCAATGGCGACATTACCTTGTAATTGCTGTACTTGCGCTAAAGGCAGACCTAACTTTTCTAAGGCCGATCCTGCGGTGCCAATCATCGCAGATTGGGTCAATCCCCCAGCCGCTAAGCCCGCAGCCATCCCTTTATCTAAATGAAATAACCGGCCTAGGATAACAACCGTGCCAAGGCCGCTCATGGCCATAATCACCGCTAAGGCGATTTCCTTACAGGATTGCCGCCCTAAAGAGCGGAAAAAACCCGGCCCGCTGCGATAGCCCACCGCATAGATGAACAAGACAAAAAGGACCGTTTTAAGGTTGGAGCTAATCTGCACACCATATTGACTGAGCAAAACTGCGACTAATAAAGACCCTGCCACCCCACCAAGCTGGAAGGCTCCGACCTTTATACGCCCTACCAAATACCCCAACCCGATAGAGAGGAAAAAGGCCAGCTCCGGGCTTTCAGCAAATAAATGCGAAAGCCCAGAGGCTATAAAATGCAACATCCTAAACCCTTTTCCTCATCGGCTTAATAGGGGGCATAGCACTACCCCCTTGGCGTCGTTACTCCGCCGCTGTAAAAATTTCTTCTAAATGCTCAAGAGAAACTTTCTCCAAGCTATCGGAGATAGACTTCCCATCATGGTCGAGCTTCTCAATCTCATAAACCACAAAACCATCATTATCATAATGAACATGCGTGACGATAAAGCGATCACTCGCTTCGCCTTCCCCACGATGCTCCTCTGTCTTTTTAAGTATTTGTCCCTTTTGGAAGGGGAACTTCTCTAATTTTTCGTCATCAATTTGTCGGACAGCGTGGTTCCACTCTTTAAAAGTCTGCTTAATGACGGAATAAATCTCCGTAATATTGGGGAACTCCTCCACATCTTCCGTTGTCAAAACCTCAACTGTAGCAAGGTCAGACCCGAAATTGGCTTGGAGCTGATAAATGTCTGGGACCACCGTGCGGACAGCCTCCAAAACACGCTCAAGAAACTCTGGCCCATACATAGATGAGTTAAAATTCAACATCTTAGAACGATCAAGCGTAATAGTAATTTTGGCAGTTGTGGCCATAACGCCCTCCTGGATAAAAAATTGCCAACCTCATTTTACCAAATTGCTACCACCCAGCACAGCCCCTACGCTCATAGAAAGGGCATTATACCCAAAAGGCCCCTCCCCCTTTCACGCCGCCATCACTATGAAGTAGATCATAGAAAAATAAATGTATTTTATCACATATATATAATAATCTTATTGTTAATTGTTAGGTAATAATTCCAAAAATATTAATAAATAACTTCATTTAATCTGAAAATATCCTATACCATCAAAAAATACTTTCAAAAAAATCTTATTCATTCATATTCCCCTCCAAAGCTGTAAAGAACGCTTGGAGTGTTTCATGCCAACAATCTCAACCGCCATCACTCACGACAATAAACCTCTTGATGATTCTGTGAACCTACCGTCTCGCCTTCATTTTCTTGGTCTTACTGAAAAAGAATGCCAAATAATCCGGCGGATTGAGCCTTATATTACCAAAGCCATCCCTCATGCGTTGGATATTTTTTACGACCTTGTTGCTAAAGAGCCAAAAACAAAAATATTCTTCTCTTCTAAACAACATATGCAACAGGCCAAACAGGCACAACTTGGCTATTGGCGTCATATTGCTCTGGCTAATTTTGGGACACAATTTGCCGATACAGTCCGGCGTGTTGGTAAAACCCATGCCCGCATTGGGTTAGAGCCCCGTTGGTATATTGGGGGCTATGCCGTTATTTTAAGCCACATTATCCAAGATGTTACCGCACAACTTGTCCCTGCTGTCCCTTTCTTACCGCCAAAACTCCCCCTACGGGAGCTTGCATCTTCTTTCGCCTGCCTCTTAAAAGCAGTCTTTTTAGATGTGGACCTCACTATCTCTATCTATATTGAGGAGACTAAGAGGAGCAATAAAGAAGAAATGGCAAAGCTTGATAACGCTATTGAGCAAGAGCGTCAGTTCGTCACTCAAAGCTTCGGCCATATCATCAACGCATTAGCCGATAAAAACCTCTCCCTCTCTGTGGAAGGTGACCTCCCCACAACCTATCTCCCCATGCGCGATGACCTCAATCACGCCATCGCTACATTATGCCAAACCCTCAATATCATTAAGGAAACAACTGGCAGCATTGATAATACAGCCGATGAGATAAATAGTGCTGCCCGCGACCTTGCTCGCCGGACTGAAAAACAAGCGGCATCTGTCGAGAAAACAGCCGCCGCAGTGGAGCAAATCACCGCAACTGTGTCATCCACCGCCGCCCGCGTGTTAGAAGCTAATCACTTTGTGAAGGACTGCCAAACTGCCACAGAACATTTCGGCACGATGATTCACCGAGCCCATGAGGCAATGAAAGGAATCGAACGCTCTGCCGAAGCGGTGAATAAAATCACCAATGTGATCTCTAATATTGCTACCCAAACCAACCTCCTTGCCCTCAATACAGGGGTAGAGGCGGCTCATGCAGGAGAGGCGGGCAGCGGCTTCCGCGTGCTTGCCCAAGAAATCCGTAAATTAGCCAACCGTGTCGGTAACGCCTCTGAAGAAGTGAAAGAACTTATCAGCACATCCCAAAACCACGTCACCGCAGGCTCCAGTATTATGAAGGATGCCAGTAATGCCGTGGGTACTATCATCTCCAACGTGGCGAACATTAACTCACATCTCCAAGAAATTACTAAAGCTACATCCGAGCAAGCCTCCGCTTTGAAGGATGTAAATAGTGCCATTGCCACCATCGACCAAGGCACGCGGGAAAATGCCGCCATGGTGGAGGAGACATCCGCCGCAACTGCCAATATGGCCCAGCGTACACGCCAGCTCCGCCACCTACTAGGGGAGTTCACCCTACAGAACTAACCTAACACACCATATACATACCCATATAAAAAAAGCCCGGAGCATCTATCCCCGGGCCTTTTTGCAAGGAGGGTGGAAAACTACCCCCCTTTATAGAGCAGAGCCTTATTTGCCCTGATGCTCTGCGCGATAACGCTCACCTAACGCATTAGCCGCTACCATAGCGTGATACACATCATCTGGCGTCACCTTAAAGGGTAGGTTCCCCATTGTGTCGTTCTTATCGCAAGCGATTTCAGCAACTTTGCGCCAATCTGCCTCAACAAACTCTTTTACGCCAAGTTCCTTCAGCGTCATGGGCAGGCCAGCAACCCGCACGACACGCAAGACTTCCTCAATCTCTTCCTTCGGCGCATTCTCAAGGACGAGCTGGGTCATCAAACCAAAGACCACTTTTTCACCATGCTGAGCGTGGTGGAGGTCCTCAATCGCGGTCATACCGTTATGCACCGCATGGGCTGCGGCAAGGCCGCCTGTCTCCGCCCCGGTCCCACTAAGATAGATAGTCGCCTCGACCATCTCCTCCAAAGCGCGGGTCGGCACTTTATTGCGGACGGCATCCATAGCGAGATCCACATTCTTACAGACAAGGTCGTAACACATGCGTGCTAGGCCCAACCCTGTACGGGACGGACGCTTACAAGAAAGGTTCATCCCATCAGCCTGATGGCAAGCCCGTGCCTCAAAATAGGTAGAGAGCGCATCACCAATCCCCGCAGCGAAGAAGCGTACCGGTGCACCAGCGATCACACTTGTATCAGCCACCACAACATCAGGATTCTGCGGCAGGAAGAGATAACGGTCAAACTCACCGGACTCAGTATAAATCACTGCCAGAGCGATACAGGGGGCATCGGTAGATGCAATGGTCGGGTACAGGATGATAGGCAGTTTGTAGTAATGTGCCACAGCCTTACTGGTATCGAGTGTTTTACCACCACCAATACCCACGATGACATTCGCACCCTGCTTTTTGGCTAGCTCACCCAGACGTTTAATCTCGGCATCTGTACATTCGCGATTAAACTTCTCGGCCTTCCCCTTCAGCCCTGCTTTCTCCAGCCCTGCGACAGATTCCTTCTGCACGCGCTCAACGAAGAACTCATCGCTGATGATGAAGGCATTATCGCCGAAATCCTTTACAACATCATGTAGCTGAGCCAGCAGACCCGTACCGATGACAAATTTCTTAGGGGAAGCAACGGTGCGTGGGATATTGTTAACCATACTCAAACTCTCCTATCAAGCATATGAACAATGCTGAATACCCCCTTACGCTACGCCCTTCTTACGCGCTTGACTAGAGGGGGGAGCGTATTTCCCGGCATGACTGCATGTAGTGAACTGCATAGGTTTTTGACTATTACCCTTCTTTACCTGAAAAACTCTCCCTTTCCTTTAATAATGGGACGAAAATACCCCTATTTATAGGCACTCCGCCCTCTCCCTATTATTTTATACAGGACCATCTACGGCCTCATCACCTCCGCAAGGAGAACATAATATTATCCCCTACATCAACCTCATAATAACGGCATATTATCAATCAAACGCACCGCCCCTAGCCGGACTGCTAATAACGCCAAGGCATGAGGCGGGATAATCTCCCCCTCGGTATGAAATGTCTCTGGGTTTACAATCATCGCATAATCAATGTCTGTCAGCCCTTCTGCCTCTAGGACAGAGCGCATTGCCGCCTCCAACACAGTACGGCGATGCTCCCCAGCACGCACACAGTCCCGCGCATGGCACAAAGCCCGATACAAAGCCGGGGCACGTTTGCGGTCCTCCTCCGTTAAGCGGCTATTGCGGCTAGAGCCAGCCAAACCATCTGCCTCCCGCCATGTGGGGGCGGTGATAATCTCTACAGGGCTGTTCACATCCTCCACCAAACGGCGAACAACCGCACATTGCTGCGCGTCTTTCTGCCCAAAATAGGCCCTTTGTGGTTGGATGATGTTAAATAACTTCGTCAGCACCATCGCGACCCCCGCAAAATGACCGGGGCGAGAGGTGCCCTCTAATGCAGCAGCCACACCGCCAAGGGACATCTGCGTTACAAAGCCTTCTGGATATAATTCTGCCACATCAGGGGCGAAAACACACGCCACACCTTCTTGCTGTAACAAGGCCACATCGCGCTCTAACGCACGAGGGTAAGTTGAGAGGTCCTCTGCCGAGCCAAACTGTATGGGATTGACAAAGATGCTCACAATCACCGCATCATTCTCCGCCCGCGCTTGCCTAACGAGGGAGAGATGCCCCTCATGCAAAAAACCCATTGTCGGGACAAAACCTACCGTCCCTAAAGCAGCACGCGCTTGCCGTATGGCTTGGATTGTTGTGCGGAGTTCCATCTCATCATCCCCTTCATCTAACGGCCCTATAAGCCTAGAGGCTCCTCCTTATCCTGTCTTATAAGACGATTCTATAGAGGGTTGCATAGAAAGCCCATCTTTCCCCTCGCTACAGAACAGGCTAACAACAGCTACAGCCTCCTCCTCACACGATATTATCGCCGGATACGCCCCTCTATGTGCCATCATGCTACGGCTCCTACTGCCCCTATTGCGATTATTGGTGCTGGCCCTGCAGGGCTTTTCGCTGCGGAATTATTGAGCAAGCGCGGCTATCAGGTTCATCTTTACGACCATATGGCGCGGCCGGGGCGCAAGCTCCTTATGGCAGGGCGTAGTGGCCTCAACCTCACCCATAGCGAGCCGCTAGAGACCTTCCTCACCCGCTATGGCCCCGCGCGCCATTGGTTAGAACCCGCTTTACGCGCCTTTTCCCCCACAGACCTCCAAAATTGGGCTGAGGGGCTTGGCACGCCTTGTTTTGTGGGCAGCTCTGGCCGGGTATTCCTGCACTCTCTTAAAGCCTCACCCCTTCTGCGCCAATGGCTTGCGCGACTGCAACAGCAAGGGGTGCAGCTCTTTCCCCATCATAAACTCATCGGCCAAGAAGGGCTAACCCTCACCTTCCAGACGCCAAAAGGGGGTGTAACGCAGCCTGCCTCGGCGGTTATCCTCGCCCTTGGGGGAAGTAGCTGGTCCCGCTTGGGCAGTGATGGCCAATGGGCCTCCCTCCTAACCCCTTATTGCACGCCGTTTGCGCCCTCAAATTGTGGCTTTATGCCCGACTGGCCGGATGACGTCCTCACCCGGCATGAGGGCGCCACATTACGCGGGGTTACGCTCAGCTTTGCAGGCCAGACCAAACGTGGGGACCTCATCATCACCAAACGCGGGCTTGAGGGGGCTCCCCTTTATGCCCTCTCGGCCCCTCTGCGTGAGGCCCTGGCGCAGAACCACCCGCGCCCTATCACCCTGCATCTCTCCTTACGCCCTACCTTAAAGGCGGACGCAATAAGGGAGCGTTTGGCACGCCAACGCCTGCGTGAAAGCCGGAGCAATAAGCTCCGCAAAGCCTTAGGGTTAGACCGCACCATGCGCGAGCTGCTCACCCTCCTCTGCCCCGAAGCCCGCAGCCCTGATGAGCTAACACAAGCGATTACGCATCTCCCCCTCACCCTCACCGCACCAGCCGCATTAGACCGTGCTATCTCAACGGCCGGTGGGGTCAAACAGGATGCTTTGGATGAGCATCTCATGTTCCATCATCAGCCCGGCTTATTCGCCTGTGGAGAAATGCTTGATTGGGAGGCTCCAACGGGGGGATATTTGCTCCAAGGGTGTTTTTCGACCGCTTATCTTTGCGCAGAGGGCGTTCATCTCTGGCTCTCTAGCGCATTGCCCGGTAAACTACCTGCATGAGTTCATCACAGTTTGGCCCCCTTCTCCTTGGCACGACCTCCCGCGGTGAGGATGCCCATATTGACCTCCCCGAATTGCTCGCTACGCGTTTGCTCGTGCAGGGTAATTCTGGCTCTGGCAAATCCCACCTCCTCCGCCGGTTATTGGAGCAGAGTGCGACCCTCGTCCAGCAAGTCATCATCGACCCAGAGGGGGACTTCGTCACCCTTGCTGAAAAATACGACCATCTCGTGATTGAGACAGATACACAATCCGAGGCCAGCCTCCGCGCGGCGGGGGAACGCGTGCGTATGCATCGTGCCTCTGTTGTGCTGAATCTGGAACAAAGTGAGGCAGAAGGGCAACTCCGCTCCGTTGGGGCCTTTCTGAGTGGAATGTTCGATACCCCACGCGCTTATTGGTATCCCGTCTTAGTCGTTGTGGATGAGGCGCAACTTTTTGCCCCCATCGCAGGGGGGGATACCTCTGATGAAGCGCGCCGCCTCTCCCTCAATGCCATGACCAACCTCATGTGCCGCGGGCGTAAGCGCGGTATGGCGGGGATTATCGCTACTCAACGCCTTGCCAAGCTTGCGAAGAATGTCGCCGCAGAGGCCTCCAACTTCCTTATGGGGCGGACCTTCCTTGATATTGATATGGCCCGTGCCGCGGACCTCTTAGGGATGGAACGCCGCGCTGCTGAGAGCTTTCGCGACCTTGCCCGCGGGCAATTTATGGCCCTCGGCCCCGCACTCGCCCGCCGGCCTCAACGGGTCACGATTGGCCCGGTGGAAACCGCAAGCCATGCAGGCGGCCCAGCCCTTATGCCCTTAGAGCAACCCTCCATGCCTGTGGAGGAATTACGCGACCTCATCTTAGAGCCTGTTGCCGAGCCAACACCCCGCCCGCGTAAAGAGCCTGCTGCCCCCAAGCCGGACCTCCTCGCCCAACTTGATGCCTATAGTGCAAACCGTGCCGCAGAGGAACAACAGCAAGCCAGCCTCTCCACCGATCCAGACCCAGAGACCCTCTGGCAACTTGTTGCAGAAACAGGGCAGGATAAAGACGCAGCCTATCGCCCGCTTGCTACCTTGTATCAAGACTTCCAAATGCGGGCGCGTTTAGCAGGATTCTCACGCAATTTACTGCCTATGGCGCGCTTCCAAACCATGCTCAGCACCATCCGATGCGGCCTAACGCGCGAGCAAGCTGAGAGCGAAGAATGGCAGGATATTCAACAACGGGCCGGACGCTTACCGGATGATATGCAGCCTGTTTATTTCCTCCTCGCCCGGGCTGCGATGGAGGGCAAGCCATGCCCTGATGATGCCGCCCTTGCCCGCGCTTACGGCACACACTCCTTAGGACGCGCCCGGCGGCAACTCACTTATCTGGAGACATGCGAGGCCATCATCTTACAAGGGACAGGTCGCCACCGCCGTGTTGCGATTATTGGGCCGGGCTGGCAAACCGCGGCTCTTTAATCACGGCTTGTTTCTTCCACCTCATGGAACATACGGTGCCACGCGGCAGCAAGGCCGGTTTGATGCGCGCTCTGCTCATCCCATGTGCCGGAGCGGCATTTATGCCCTAATAAAGTAAGAACCTGCTGCAACCGCCCGCGCGCCCATGTTACATTATGGGGCTGTAGGGTGAATTGCTCCCAATCAAGACGTTCTGTTCCATCACTATGCAAAGGCAGGCCCATATGGGCGGGCGGAGCCTTTAACCATAAGCCTGTTTTGGGATGTTGCAGGCTCACACGCTCTCCCTCCCGGAGGATACGGTAGGAGAGCAGCGGCTCCCGCTCATCATGGACAATATCCAAGCATGGTAAGCAATCATCCTCTGCACAGAGGAAGGCCACATCCCCCACAATAAGAGCCAGAATAGGTACATGCCAACGATTTGTAGAGCCACAACAAGAGACGATCTCGGAAGCAGTATGCAACATCACCGGCTCACCAAGACCAGAATAAAGCTTGAAGATACCAATCCTCTCCCCAAGGGAGGGCGTGGGAAGCATCGCGCGTGATACACGCGGCGCAGGAGGATGTTTCTCCTCCCGCATAAGCTGCGCTAAGCGTACCAAAAGCGCATTAGCGACATCCTCGGGCTTTTCGAACATACAGGCTTCATGAAAGCCATGTGGCGAAGGGACATGCGTTTGCCCGCTAGGCTTTACCTGCACATAAGCGACACGCGCATCATGCACAGCATCCATAAGAGGGAAGGAGCGATAGACGTGGTCATCAAAACATAAAGCAACGCCACGCACATAATCGGTGAAGATGGCCGTATGCCACGCAGACCCCATAAGACCAATAATAGGATGACACGCAAAAAGAGAGATTTGCTCCCGCACACTTAATTGCTCTGGGACCACAATCTTCACCCCGCGCTGCTCCAACGCTTTAATGAGCGCATCCTCATTCACCAACTGGCGGGATCCCGTCTTTAAAGCCGCACGGCTTAAATAAACAGGCTGCACCTTACGCTCTCGCATCTCCTGCGGGAGAGCACGTTCGCCTATCTGCCGGCAGATTTTGCCATAAGTCTCATATATAAAGCCATCCTCGCTAAAAGCCTGCCCGGGGAGGAGCAGCTCCTCCACAATAACGGGTAAATGCGGGATAAGAATCTGCTCGGCTTTAATACCGCAATAAGAGAAAAGCTCTGCCATCCACGGCGTGGCAAAAATCTCCCCCACGGTCATATCACTATGAAACAAAATATGCCGCTCTGGGTCGGGGTTCTGCAAACAATAAACCAAAACACCCAGACATTCCGTAATAAAATGCCCATAATGATTGCCAATAACACCACCGTAAATAATACGCTCTTTAAGGCGCAGCCGGTGCGATGATGTCGTAAGAGATGTTGTGAGACCTTGGCTTTTTACAGTTTGAGGGTAGTTGGAAAATAAAGCATGGTCGAGTATCTGCCGCCCTGTCTCCGAGAAAAGACCAAACGCCGTATCACGCCCTCCATCTGCCCGAGGAACATAAATAACATTACGCCTTATTTGGATCTCAGGCTGCCCGGGGAAAACACTGCCCTGTAGAGCAGGAATGGGGCAATCTACTAATGTCATCATGTTATGTCCCTCAGCCGGTCCCTCTTTATACGCGGTCCTACTGTTTTAGCGTCACAATAGCAAAGCCTCAATTTGATAAAATGATCCCCCTTCCTCACAAAAATAGCGGGGCCGAAACCCCGCTATTTCATCTCGTTAAAAAAACGTCCTAAACCGCATAAGCGGCCTTGAGTTAGAAGTTCTCCGGCGGAGGAACAACACGCAGACGTTCAATCACGCGGTCACGCAATTCCTCTGGGGTAGCATCACCCGGTACGCGGATAACAGGCTCATCATCCGTTGGCTCCTCAAGAGTAGCCAACTGGCTTGGCAGCAAGGAAGGTGGCATATAATGCCCCACGCGATGCTGCAAACGCTCCTCGATAATCTTCGGGTCTACCTTCAGGTAAACGAACTGAACCGGAATATGCTTAGCAAGAGCCTCGCGATATTTCTTCTTCAGCGCGGAGCAGGTCAGCACAGCACCTGTTCCCTTCTCGGCACATTTTGCCAGCCAGTCATGGCATAGCTCCAGCCAAGGCGCGCGATCCTCATCGGTCAACGGGTGGCCAGAACGCATCTTCTCCACATTCGCCTTGGGGTGAAGGTCATCACCTTCCTGAAACGGCCATCCAAGACTCTTAGATAGCAACTCCGCTACAGTCGTCTTACCGTTGCCAGAAACACCCATCACCACAATATAATGCGGAGCGATACCAGCGGCAGCTTTGGCTGCCTCTTGCTCTGTCATGGCGCCCATTGTTCAACCTCCCGTTCGGTTGCAACCAGTACATCGGTTGCCATATTGGGGAACAGTCCATGCTCCACCACACCTACAATCCCATCAAGGCGGGATGCTAATGCCCGCACATCCTCAATAGGGCCAAAGGTACAATCGAGTATTCTATTCCCATTATCGGTAGTAAGAAGCTCACCAGTAAGCTTCCTGCGGGGGCGGATTATCTTTGCCCCCATGGCTTCCAGACGGGCCGCCGTTGCCTCATACCCAAAAGGAACAACCTCCACAGGTACGGGCACCCGCTCGCCAAGCTGGTTCACCGGTTTTGTCGCATCGACAATAACGACAAAACGCCGTGATGCCTGCGCAACAATCTTCTCACGCAGCAAAGCCGCCCCTAGCCCCTTGATGAGATGTAGCGTCTTACGCTCAACCTCATCAGCACCATCAATGGTGATGTCGACTACAGAATGCTCTGCAAATGTTGTGATTTTAATCCCTGCTGCACGAGCTAAAGCAGCCGATTCCTCAGATGTTGGGATGGCTAGAATATCCAGCCCCTCAGCCACACGCTCGCCTAAGCGCTCAATCATGAAGGCGGCAGTACTGCCTGTGCCAAGCCCAACAACCATCCCCGATTCAACGAGGCTGGCAGCATAATGAGCAGCGGCACGTTTGCAGTCATCAACGTTCATGAAGGCTCTCCAGCAGCAGCACTGTCGGCCAGTATGAGGATTTCTCCCTCTGATACAATACACCCTGATGGGATGCTGCCATCCCCCTGACGCAAACGGGCCAACATTGGTACTTTATTTTCCCCCGTCACCAAAAAGACCACTAACTTGCTAGAGGCAATGGCTGGGTATGTCAGGGTAAGACGCTCATGCGGGGCTGTTTTGGGGGCGGATACCCCTACCCAAGCGGTTTTCTCTTGTAAAACAGCCTCACCGGGAAAGAGGGAGGCCGTATGCCCATCTGTCCCTAAGCCCAGCATGACGATATCAAAAAGGGGATGCCCTGCCTCTAATGTCTTACGGCCATAAGCATGTTCCAACACGGTTTGATACTGTGCGGCATCAGCTTGGGCGGTCCCTTTTGTCGGCATAGGATGAATCTGAGCGGCCGGAATCGCTACTTTGGAGAGCAATAATGTCTTAGCACTCGTATGATTGCTATCCTCATGGCCCTCTGGCACATGACGCTCATCCCCATAGAAAATCTCTACGCGTGACCAATCAATTTGTTGCGCTACCTCTGGACGTGCAAGAATCGAGAATAACTTTTTAGGGGTGGACCCACCAGAAAGCGCAATACGGGCCTTACCGTCCCGCTTATTACGCACCGTCTCTATTAATAGCTCTGCCATTTTCATGGCGACAGCATCAGCATCCTTCAACACATCCACAACGGCGTAGCGCATATCTGTTGTCATACCCATAACTCTCCGAATCACTAACTACCCTATTGTGATAGGGCTGCGGGTATAATGAACCTCTCTGCCGCATATGCCCAGCCATCTTCAGCAGGTGTTTTTGTCACATAGCGTGCCTGCGCCTTTACGCCCTCTGGGGCTTGGCCCATCGCAATGCTCATCCCCGCTACGCTCAACATCGGTAAATCATTCGGCGCATCACCCAAAACCGCTACATTCTGCGGGGTTACGCCATAAAGCTGGGCAAGCTCCCTCACCGCATCACCCTTATTGGCTAGGGCGGGCGTAATGTTCAATTTATGTGGTGCTGAACGCAACATACTGGCCCGCCCCCCAAAAGACGCAGGCAATTCAGCCTCTAACCGCGCGATTAAGGCCGTATCCTCCGAGCATACCATCACACGATTCACAGCCTCATCATGTGAGGAAAGTTCAGCAACTTCCCGCGGGGTGATGCTTGTTAAATTATGCTCGCGTTGTACTAAAGCCGTACTTGCATCCCTAACAAGCCATTCACGTTCGGTCTGGAACCATAGCTCTACCGGCAAGGGCGCAAGCCGTGCCAGCAAGGCTGTTACATCCTCGGGTGGGAAACGATAGCTCTTTAAAATTGTGCCATCAGGGGAAAAGAACACCCCCCCATTAAACCCCGCGCACGGCCCCTTTAGCCCTAACTGCCGCACATAAGGCAGAATCGCCGCAGGCAAACGCGCACTTACAAGCGCAACAGGGACATGATGCGCGGCAAGCTGCTCCACCGCTTTGCATGTCGCGGGGGAAAGGCGTTTATCGGGGCCGAGAATGGTGCCATCCATATCTGACAACACCAATTTGATTATGGGGGCTGTATCGCTCATCCTGACCATCCTCCTTAAAGGAGGCTAGGGGCGGATGCCCCCAACCGCCCCTTACGCCCTATACCAGGCCTTTTATTTTTTACGCTCTACATGCCCACCAAAGCCGTAACGCATGGCGGAGAGAGCTTTCTCGGCAAAATTATTACCTGTCCGAGAGCGGAAGCGTGTAAAGAGGGCCGCTGTCATCACAGGAGCGGGCACATCCTCCTCAATCGCTGCCTCAATCGTCCAGCGTCCTTCACCAGAATCCTGCACTTCCCCACTAAACTCGCTTAGGTCGGAAGAGCGGGCAAGAGCCTCGGCTGTGAGGTCTAACAACCAAGAGGAGACGACACTGCCACGACGCCACACCTCTGCAATATCAGCTAGGTGAAGGTCATAACGCTCATCTTCAGGCAATTTGGCAGAGTTCTTGCTGGCGAGAACATCAAACCCCTCGGCAATGGCCTGCATCATGCCATATTCGATGCCGTTATGAATCATCTTCACAAAATGGCCTGCCCCAGCAGGGCCGCAATAAAGATAGCCTTTCTCGGCCCGTTGGTCGTGACGGCCATCATCTTCACGGTCTGGCGTACGCGGCACATCACCAACACCCGGTGCCAATGCATCAAGAATCGGGTCCACATAATCAGCAGCATGTTTCTCGCCGCCATACATCATGCAATAGCCGCGCTCTAACCCCCACACACCGCCAGATGTGCCGACATCAATATAATCAATGCCCCGCTCACCTAGCTCTTTCGCGCGGCGAATATCCTCTTTGTAATAGGTATTGCCACCATCAATGATGATGTCACCCTTCCCCAAGAGAGGGGCAAGCTTTTGGATACAATCCTCAGTGACCTTCCCCGCTGGCAACATGACCCAAATCACGCGGCGTTCTTCCCCAGAGAGAAGCTCCACCATTTTCTCAAAAGTAGGAGCCCCCTGCGCACGCCCTGCCTCGCAACGCTCAACGGTGCGGTCGATAACGGCAGCGGTCCGGTCAAACGCAACGACATCATGGCCTTTACGAGTCAGGCGGACGGCAATATTACCGCCCATACGGCCTAGCCCAATAATTCCGATACGCATCCTCAAGCTCCTTTTAAAATCTCTGTCACCAGTTGAGCGAGACGGTCCAACCCTGCTTGCAACGGCCCTGTAATATGCACGCGTAAAGCACGACGCCCACGCGAGGCAAGAACATCGAAATCCCCTCTGGCCTGGGCGGCTTTGACAACGCCAAAGCTATACGCATAGCCCGGGATAGACAGGTCAGCAGCATCATCTGCCGTTATTTGGAGGAACACACCGCTATTGGGGCCTCCTTTATAGGCCTGACCTGTCGAATGGAGGAAACGCGGGCCAAACTGCGCTGCTGTTGCCACATGGAGCTGCTCTCTCAACGCCACCCTAACCGTCTGCTCCCAAGCGATATGAGCTTTATTTCGCTCAATGTAAGCCAGGAGACCAATATAATCATTCTTCCCTACGCGGTCAAAATGCGCTTTGAGGATGGCTTTGGCATCCTTCCCCGCCAAAGCCTCATGATTACGCTCATCAGCATAAAAAGCGAGGTTGCCATCCTTTGCAAAGGGGGCTTCCTCTGGCAAACGCCCTGTCTCTGCATAAGCTTTTGTCAGTTTCCGCGTCTCAACCTTGCTAAACTCCACATCAGGTTGATCGAACGGGTCAATCCCCAAAACAGAGCCCGCTACGGCTGTTGCAAACTCAAAGACAAAGAAGGCTTGGACAATCTGCTCCACCGTATCAAGATGCAGTGTCACGACTGGGTGACCTGCCTCACGCAGAGCTTTCAGCCCCGGGCTTACAGGCTCATGCCCAAGCCGCAACTCCACAAAGATGCGGTCATCACTATAGACATCCGGCCGGCCCAACGGCTCGCCATCAATAGGGATGAGCCCCGTACCGCTCTTACCCGTACTTTCTGCCAAAAGCTGCTCTAGCCATGCCCCGAGAGAGGCAATCTGCTCAGAGGCAACAAAGGTCACCTTATCCCGCCGGAAGGTCGTTGCCGCCACACCGAGAGCCAAACCAAGATTTATACCCGGATTCGTCACAGGGGGGACAGAGGCATCGCATGCCTCAATCATCAGCTGTGTGCAGTTCAACAACGCACGCACATCATATCCGGCAGCGGCTGCGGGGGTGAGACCAAAGGGGGAGAGAACAGAATACCGCCCCCCAATCTCTGGATTACCGTGGAAGATATGCGCAAAACCGTGATCCTGCGCTACAGTCTCAAGCGAGGAGCCGGGGTCTGTCACCGCTACAAAGCGGTCCCCCGGTTTACGGCCAAGGGCTGTCCCCGCTAAGGCCCAGAAATACGCAAAAAGAATATTTGGCTCGAGCGTGCTGCCCGATTTACTGGAAACGATGAAGAGTGTCTTGGTAGGATCAATCGCCTTAGCAAAGCTCGCAACCTGCTGCGGGTCCGTGCTATCCAGCACATGCAACTTCGGCCCGTCAGATACCTGGCCAAATATCTCCGCCAGAACCTCCGGCCCAAGGCTAGAGCCACCCATCGCAAGGAGCAGCACATCGCTATAACCGCGCTCTTTTACCTCGCGCTGTAAGGCCTCGTAGGCATTAATATGGGCCATGCCATCTTTAACGACATCAAGCCAGCCGAGCCATTTGCTCTCTGGCCCATTTGTCCAAACAGACGCATCGCGCTCCCACAGGCGGCGCACCTTACCATCCTGCGTCCAGCTTTTACCCGCTGCGACAACAGCGTTATCCAACTCATCCGATAATGCTAAGGATACTCGCATAAGACGTCCCCCCAAAACAGCCTCTCGGCGGGCTGCAACCGCACCGAGTAATCCATCAAAAGCAGCTTTAAACGCTGCTACACCTTCGCCCAACAACGTGGTGGTTACCGCTGGGAGATCAAGTCCTAGCCGGTCTGCATCCTCTAGAATCAGGCGCGATTGCTCCACATGATCCGCTAAGCGCGCTTGGGGCACACCATGGTCCCTAAACGCCTCAAGCGTATGTGGTGGTACCGTATTGACAGTATCCTCGCCAATCAGCTCCTCTACATAGAGGACATCACGATAGGTCTTATCTTTTGTACTCGTACTGGCCCAAAGCAAACGCTGGGTTTGCGCGCCCTTTTCTGCCAAAGCTTGCCAACGCGGACTCGCCACAACATGCAAATAATGTTGATACGCCATACGCGCATTGGCAATAGCAACCTTCCCACGCAAACGCTTCAACGCGTCCGCTTGCGGGTCCCTCGCAGCGATGCGCCGGTCTATCATCGCATCAATCCGCCCATCAATGCGACTTACGAAGAAGGATGCCACGCTCCCAATCTGGGCGATGGATTGACCTCTCTGAACGCGCGCCTCTAATCCACGCAGATAAGCCTCCAGCACGTTTTCATACATGGATTGAGCAAAAAGCAGCGTGATATTAACATTTATCCCCTCCGCAATGGCCTGCTCAATCGCTGGGAGGGCGGCCTCTGTCGCGGGGATTTTAATCATCACATTGGGCTGATTAACACGCTGCCATAACCTGCGAGCCTCATGCAACGTGGCCTCAGCATCATCAGCTAGATAGGGTGAAACCTCTAAGCTGACATAACCATCCCGGCCGGATGTCTCATCAAATACAGGGCGCAAGACACGACAAGCTTGGCAGATATCCGCCACCGCTACGGCTTCATACAAGGCACCAGCAGGCAAGCTCTCCTCACACAGTAGCTCCTGCACGGCTTCCTCATATTCCGCCCCTTGGCCGATAGCTTGCTCAAAAATCGCCGGGTTGGAGGTCACCCCTTTAAGGGCATCCTCCTTCACCAGAGAGGCCAAACGGCCTTCTTCAATAAAATCCCGCCTGATAAAATCGAGCCAAATAGATTGGCCGTATCCTGCCAGACGCGTAAGGGGGGTGTCCGGCTTACGCCCCATATCTTTCCTCCTCCATCAAGCCGTTTGTTGGCTCAACAAACGGCGTGCTTGTGTGTACACAGCCTCTACCGTAAAGCCGAACTTCTCCATCAATTCCGCCGCAGCACCAGATTCGCCAAAGCGATTCATCGCGATAACGACACCATCTAGACCGATATAGCGGTCCCACCCAAAGGATGACGCCATCTCAACCCCAACCCGCAAGCGCACCGCAGGTGGCAATACAGCATCACGATAGGCTTTCTCTTGCGCATCGAACAGATCGAAACTCGGCATAGACACCACGCGCGCCTTAACCCCCTCAGCAGAGAGACGCTCATACACTTCTACCACCAAAGAGACCTCAGAGCCTGATGCTAACAGCAAAATCTCTGGCGTGCCTTCACAATCTGCCAAAACATACCCCCCACGCGCCACACCAGCGGCAGAGGCATAGCGGCTACGGTCCAATGTGGGGAGATTCTGGCGCGTAAGAGCAAGAGCCACCGGCCCAGAGCGATGGCCCATCGCAACACGCCAGCTCTCTACCACCTCATTAGCATCAGCAGGGCGCAGCAATGTAAGCCCCGGCATGGAGCGGAACTGGGCAAATTGCTCGATAGGCTGGTGCGTTGGCCCATCCTCCCCCACGCCGATGGAGTCATGTGTCAGCACATAAATCACAGGCAGGTGCATCAACGCGGCAAGACGCATCGCAGGCTTCATGTAATCCGAGAAAATTACAAACCCAGCGCAGAAAGGCCGCAGCCCACTTAAAGCCAGCCCGTTACAAATGGCTGCCATGGCATGTTCACGCACACCAAAATGAACATTACGCCCACCATAATGCCCGCTGCCTTCCCCTTGGTTAGAGGGTGCCTGCAAAGAGAATTCCCCTTTAATCAGGGTCCGTGTCGAAGGCGCAAGGTCCGCCGCTCCCCCCATAAGCCACGGCACATGAGTTGCCATGACATTGAGCACCTCACCAGAACTTTGGCGCGAGGCAATCCCCTTTGCATCTGTGGGATAATGGGGAAAGTTATGCTCCCACCCTTCTGGGAGCGTGCCAGCGAAAATATGCTTTAACTCCCGCCCTTCTTGCGGATATTGCACACAATAAGCCGCAAATTGCTCCTCCCACCGCGCTTGCGCCTCCGCCCCGCGCTTGCCAGAGAGGGCCTCAAAATGCTCCCTTACTCCATCTGGGACGGTAAAATGTGGGGCATCATGCGGCCAACCATAGGCCTTCTTAGCCCCTATAAGGGCCTCCATACCCAGCGGCTCACCATGGGCCGAGGCCGTCCCGGCTTTGCCCGGTGCGCCATAGCCGATGATGGTATTCAGGATAATCAAAGTCGGGCGGTCCGTCTCCTCCCGCCCTTGCTTGAGAGCCGCGCAAATAGCGGGGACGTCATTCCCATCCTCAACTTCCAGGACCTGCCAGCCATAAGCGGCAAAACGTGCAGCAACATCTTCAGTGAAGGTCACATCTGTAGAGCCTTCAATCGAGATGCGATTGCTATCATACACCCATGTCAGATTGCCTAATTTGAGATGCCCTGCAAAAGAGGCCGCCTCACTGGCTACCCCCTCCATCACATCACCATCGCCACAAAAGGCTGTGATGTGATAGCCAAACAAATCAAACCCCGGCCTGCCATAACGCGTTGCCAACCACCGCTCGGCCATCGCCATACCTACGGCACTACTGCACCCTTGGCCTAAAGGCCCTGTGGTCATCTCCACCCCTGCGGTGAGGCCATATTCTGGGTGGCCCGGCGTGCGCGCCTCAAACCGGCGAAAGTTCTTTAAATCCTCCAAGGTAAGTGCGGGACGGTCCACGACCTTTCCGTCCTCTATATCCTTCACACCAGCGAGGAAAATAGTCGCATAAAGCAGGATGGAGGCGTGCCCTCCTGAGAGGATAAATCGATCCCGCCCCGGCCAAAAGGGATCAGCCGGATTATAATACATTGTAAACTGCCAATAAGCATACATAGCCGGAGCCAGAGCCATTGCGGTACCCGGATGGCCGGATTTTGCGCGCTCTACACCATCCATCACCAATGTGCGGATCGTGTCTATGCCAAGTTGAGACAGCATACTATTCACTGATCTAACGTCCTTAAGTCAAAACATCATCCGGTCGCCTGCCATCAGCCCTGTGCCCCTTAACACAGCCCAATGACAGTCCAGACATTCTACAACTGGCCTTATACGGCAAAAGAACGCAATGCCTAACACGCAAATAAGGTTAATTTTCCCTATAATTTCATCCTCATAACAGCAGAGTGACCATTATCGTCCCTCCCTGCACATGCCTGCCGCACCGTCTCCCCCTCTTGACCTTACCGCTCACACGCAAGAGAGTAGATATACTTGTTAATCAGTCTGTTCTCCTTTTTTAAAAAGCACCCTGCCCATGTCCCAACCCACTATGTCCTTCACCCCAGAGCAAATTACCACGCTCTTTATTGATGCTGCCCGTAATGGGGAGACTGACCTTGTTACGCAATTTCTGGACGCTGGGATGCCCGCAGATTGCACCAACAACCAAGGTTATACGCCCCTCATTGTCGCAACCTATAATGAGCAGCTCGATACCGCGCGTTTGCTGCTAGAGCGCGGGGCCGACCCTAATGGCGTGGATGCAAAAGGGGCAACCGCCCTCTCCGGTGTGGCCTTTAAAGGCTTTGAACCCATTGCCCGCCTCCTCTTAGAGCATGGGGCGAAGGTGGATCATCCTAATCATGCAGGGCGGACACCTCTTATGTTCGCCATCATGTTTGGGCGGCAAGCAATGGCGCGCTTCTTGCTAGACCATGGGGCCAACCCAGACCTCCGCGATGCTGAGGGCCTCTCCGCACGCGACCTTGCCCATCGTCAAGGTCTTGGCAGCCTCTTTGAAGCAAAGGCACCAAACCCATGAGCCGCTTTTGGAACCAACGGGTCCATACCCTCAAGCCCTATATCCCCGGCGAGCAGCCACGCATGGCAAAACTGGTTAAGCTCAATACCAACGAATCCCCCTACGGCCCTTCTCCGCGCGCGCTAGAGGCTATCAAAGCCAGTGCTGATGACACGCTGCGCTTGTACCCAGACCCTACCGCCCTAGCCCTGCGTACAGCCATTGCCGCACAAGCAAATGTCCCCGTTGAGTGTATTTTTGTCGGCAATGGGTCTGATGAGGTCCTCGCTCACACATTCCGCGCCTTATTCCAAGATGATGCCCCTGTCCTCTTCAGCGATGTGACATATGGCTTCTACCCCATCTATTGCCAATTATTTGGGCTAACATACCGTACCATCCCACTACGCGATGATTTCACCATCGCGACAGAAGATTATGAGGGGCCTACGGGAGGCATCATCATTGCTAACCCTAATGCCAATACAGGCATCAGCCTGCCTTTACCGGCCATTGAATCACTTCTCCAACGCGTCTCGGAACAGGTTGTGGTGATTGATGAAGCCTATGTGGATTTCGGTGGGGAGAGTGCTATCAGCTTAATCGACCGCTATCCCAATCTTCTTGTCATTCGCACCTTCTCCAAATCATCAGGATTAGCAGGGCTGCGCGTAGGATACGCCATCGGCTCGCCCCCCTTAATTGAAGGGCTGACACGCGTGAAGGATAGCTTCAACTCCTACCCTCTCTCCCGCCCTGCCCAAGTAGGGGCGGAAGCCTCCATCCGTGATGAGGCATGGCTTAAACAAACAACAGCCCGCATCATCACCACGCGCGAGCGCATTATCACGGCTTTGCAAAAGCGTGGGATGGAAGTCCTCCCCTCCACGGCTAATTTTATTTTAGTCCATCATCCCTCTTGCTCTGCGGCGCATATCTTCACCGCCTTGCGGGAACGCGCCATCATTGTCCGCCATCAAGGTGATAGCCCACGCATCAGCGATTGGTTACGCATCACCATCGGCACAGATGAGGAGATGGATAGCCTCCTCACCGCACTTGATGACATACTCCCCCGCTAAACGCCCCCATGCAGCCTCTCCAAAGGATTATATGACGATGCCTACATCTTCTTTCACCCATGACCAGCTTTTAGACCGTCTAGCAGAAGTTGCCGTCCGCACGGGGTTAAATATTACACCCGGCCAGCAGCTTGTTATTACCGCAGGGCTGGAAGCCGTCCCGCTTATCCGGCGCATCACCACCCATGCCTATAAAGCAGGGGCCTCACTCGTCACAACGCTGTATCAGGATGATGAAACCACTCTGGCCCGTTTCCACCACGCCCGTGAGGAGAGCTTTGATACAGCTGCGGGCTGGCTGGCCAATGGCATGGCTGAAGCCTTCCGCAATGGCGCAGCCCGCATGGCCATCACCGGGGGCAACCCCACCCTTCTAAAGGGGCAAAACCCCGAGCATATCTCCCGTGCGAGCCGGGCAAGCTCCGCTGCTCATCGCCCCGCGATGGAGCTTATCACAAGCTTTGATATTAATTGGAACATCATCGCCTGTGCTACCCCCGCTTGGGCGCAGCAGGTCTTCCCCCATCTCCCAGAGGATGAAGCCCTCGCTGCCTTATGGAAAGGCATCTTCCATGCCTCCCGCGTGGATGTTGCAAACCCTGTAGCGGCTTGGGCAGAGCATAATAAAACCCTCCATGCCCGCGCTGCTATGCTCAATGACGCTCGGTTTGATGCCTTGCACTTCACCGGGCCGGGAACGGACCTTACCGTTGGCCTCGCAGATGGGCACCTCTGGACAGGTGGGGCAGAAGCTGCGGGCAATGGTGTGGTCTGCAACCCCAATATCCCAACGGAGGAAGTCTTTACGACTCCCCATTGTGCGCGGGTAGAAGGTACCGTCTCCAGCACGAAGCCGCTGTTTCATCAAGGGTCCCTCATTGATGGGATTCAGGTCCGGTTTGAGAAAGGCCGCATCGTGGAGGCCCATGCTCAAAAGGGCGAAGATGTCCTCCAACGGATTTTGGAGAGTGATGAAGGTGCGCGCCGCATTGGGGAGGTGGCCCTTGTGCCTCATTCCTCACCAATTTCCCAAAGCGGTATTCTCTACCAAAACACCCTTTTTGATGAAAATGCCGCGTGCCATATAGCCCTCGGCCAAGCCTACACAAAATGTATGATCGACCCTGAAGGCTTGAGCGAAGATGAGCTCATCGCCCGTGGGGCCAATCACTCCATGATTCATATTGATTGGATGATTGGCTCTGGCAAGATTGATATTGATGGTGTGAAAGACGGCCAGCGCGTTCCTCTCATGCGTGCAGGGGAATGGGTGTAACGTCAAGCAGGATAAACGCCCATGGCCATTACGCTCGACCCTGCCCATCTACCTAAGTTGGATGTCCTCTCCCTCGCTCAAAACGGTCTCATCCTCCGTGCTGAGCGAGAGACACCAGAAGGGAGCATCCCCTGCTTTCTCACCCGCGCAGGGTGGGAGGAGCTAATAGCGCACCATAAAACCACGCCAGAGGAAACAGAGGCACAAATTGGAGCGCGCCTCCTCCCTGCCTTAGAACGTATTTGCGCTCGCCTCCTCAGTGAAGCCGCCAAAGAGGCCGAGCAACAACATAAAGAGGACGCCACCGTCTTTACCCTCCAAACGGACCTTTTCCCAAGCTCCGCCCAGACACGCCTTGTCTTTGTTGCTGATAAAACCCATCCCGTTGCCTGCGCCTTGATTGGAACGGTCGAACACATCACTCATATATTGGCGATAACGCATAATAATGTCGGGCAGGCTTAAAGCGACTTCACGAAAATGCGATTCGTCTTCATTCACTCCCCTGATAATGGGCTATTTATGGCGAAAAGATGGCATTAAATTGACTTACAAGTAATTGAAAAATCCAATAAATAGACACAAAATAATAAGCATACCCGTTAATTATGTTCACGATATAATAATTTTACGTTAATTTAAAAATTAAATTAGATAATTCTTTTATTAATGAATGTTAAATATTTGATTTAAAACAGATACAAAAAAATTTATATCCGATATACATCATTTAAGGTTTAAATAACTGTTGAAGATACTTTCCCCTTACTTTAGGGGAAAATGTAAAATTATCGTGATTGAACATCACTTTTGCTCGAAACGAGCTAGCAACAAGCTTTCGTAAAACCTATACTTTTAGTTGTGTGATACCCCCATTAAACAATCTAGGGTTGCATTATTGGCAATAAACTCCCCATACTACAACCAGTCTAAGGGAGTTTGAATTATGCGTATTCTTATCGCTGAAAGTGACAGCATCGCTGTAGAACAGCTCATTACCGTGCTGGAACGGTTCTCTTATCAGGTTGAGCATGTCAAATCAGCTAATGAAGCTCTCGACATGTTCAAACATTACCAATACGATCTTTTCATCACCGCTTTGGACTTACCAGACCAGTCCGGTGAGGAATTGATTCGCCAGTTGCGGCGGTCCCGGCTGACGACCCCCATCATGGTTCTCTCATCCCATGCAGATGCTAAAACGAAGGTTGCCGCTTTCTCTGCTGGGGCAGATGACTACGTCACCAAGCCTTTTGATATGAGCGAGACCCAAGCGCGCATCCAAGCTTTAACACGCCGTGCCTATGGGGTGCCAGAGCCACGCCTCACCGCTGGGCCGCTGGAGCTTGACCTTGAGGGACGTATGGTAAGTGTGAATGGCCAATTCCTCAACCTTACCAGCAAGGAATACTCCATCTTAGAGCTTCTCCTCCTCCGTAAAGGGGCTGTGCTTACTAAAGATATGTTCCTAAACCATCTTTATGGCGGCATTGATGAGCCAGAAATGAAGATTATTGATGTCTTTATTTGCAAGCTCCGCCGTAAATTACAGCGGTTTGGTGTGGGCCATATGATTATCACTGTCTGGGGCCGTGGGTATATTCTGCAAGACCCCACAACAACAGCCACCCCAACACCAACCCTCACAGCTACGGCACCGCAAACAGTGGGCCATAGTAATAATGTCGCTGACCTCTGTCATGCTGGCTAACCAGCCTTGACGCTTCACTACTCCCAAGGGGGACATTCTTGTTACAGAATGTCCCCTCTTTTTTACCCTAAGCTGTTGTTAATGTACGAATATACGCACTTACACGCTCTACAACCATATCAACCAACGCCTTATCCTGCGCCTCGACCATAACGCGAATTAAAGGCTCTGTCCCACTCGCCCGCAAAAGAAGCCGCCCCTTCCCAGCAAGCTGCTCCTCCGCCCATTGCACAATCTCTTTTAAATCAGGATGCGTCATCGGGTTCACCTCCTGATACGGCACATTCTGTAAACGCTGCGGATAAGGGGTAAATAACTGACAAAGTTCACTCGCTTTTTTACCCGTCTCGACCAACGCCGCCAGCACTTGCAAGGCCGCTAACAGCCCATCACCCGTTGTCGCATAATCAGACAACACCATATGGCCAGACTGCTCCCCCCCTAGATTCCCCCCTGTTTGGCGCATCCGCTCCACAACATAGCGGTCCCCCACCGCCGTGCGGTATAAGCTTAAACCTTGCGTGGCAAGGTAAGCCTCTAGCCCCATATTGGACATCACTGTTGCGACAATTTCAGTCCCTTTTAAGCAGCCTAACCGCTGCCATAAGGTCGCAATCAGAGCCAAAATCTGGTCTCCGTCCACTATCTCGCCGCGCTCATTTACAATCAACACGCGGTCTGCATCACCATCTAACGCAATGCCGCAATCAGCCTTATGCTCACGCACCGCAGCACATAGGACTTCTGGATGGGTGGAGCCAACGCCATCATTAATATTCAGCCCATCAGGGGAAGCCCCCAAAGTAATGACCTCTGCCCCCAACTCCCACAAAGCGACCGGAGCCACACGATAAGCTGAGCCATGAGCGCAATCCAAAACAATCTTCAACCCATCCAGCCGTAGCCCACGGGGGAAGGATGATTTCACACTCTCAATATAACGCCCTGCAGCGTCATTCAGCCGAGAGGCACGACCAATCGCCGCAGGAGAGGCGAGCTGCCCACTTAAATCCTCCGCCATCAGAGCTTCAATCTCTGCCTCGACAGCATCGGAGAGCTTAAAGCCATCAGGGCCAAAAAGTTTAATGCCATTATCCGTAAACGGGTTATGCGAGGCAGAAATCATCACGCCTAAATCCGCTCGCAAAGACCGCGTTAAAAACGCAACGGCTGGCGTAGGTAAAGGCCCTAACAGCACGACATCCACCCCGGCAGATAAAAAGCCAGAGACCAAAGCACATTCAATCATATAGCCAGAAAGACGCGTATCCTTCCCCACAATAATCGTATGGCGATGTTGGCGGCCTGTCTCACTCTGGCGGCAAAAATACAAGCCAGCCGCTTGGCCTAGGGTCTGGGCGATATCTACCGTCATGGGGGCCATATTCGCCGTACCGCGAATACCATCCGTGCCGAAAAACGTCCGTTTACCTGCCATGCCCTTCCCCTTTATCGACTAAAACACCCATCGCCGCTGTGATGCCAGCCTCCCTTTTAGGACGCAAGGCCTTCCCCTAACAAAACAGGCGCATGACCTCCGCCATACGCCTGCTCTTAACCCTCTTTTTTAAAAGGAATCGTTAAGCCGGTTGTGGAGCTACCGGCCCATCATCCCCAACAGAAGCACTCACCCCTTGAATAAATGAGGGCACAGAAGGCCTACGCCCATGGAAGGACTGATTCTCCTCATCAGTACGGCCTAAAGGCTCCCCACGGATGAGACGACCAATCTCCTCACCTGTTAGAGTTTCATACTCCAACAAGGCCTGCGCAACACGGTGAAACGCCTCCATATGGGTCAGAATGATATGGCGGCATGTAGCATAGGCCTCATCCAGGATTTTGCGGACCTCCTGATCCACCTCCCGTGCTGTGATGCCAGAGAGTGTATCCTGATCAGCATAGTCCATCATGCCCAGCTTATCGCTCATACCCCATCGTGTGACCATCTGCCGAGCAATGCCTGTTGCCGACTGAATATCACCAGCCGCCCCGGCACTTACCTCATCATGCCCAAAGATAACCTCCTCACCAACGCGACCTCCCATACAAATCACAATCCTAGAGAGGCACCATTGCCGCCGGTAGGCAAGATTATCTTTCTCCGGCAAGGACTGCACCATCCCCAAAGCTTGCCCACGCGGAATGATCGTTGCTTTATGCATTGGGTCAGCACTCGGGCTATAATAACTCGCCAAAGCGTGTGCCGCCTCATGATAGGCGGTCATCTTCTTCTCTTCTTCCTCAATAACGGCAGAGCGGCGTTCTGCGCCCATCCGTACCTTATCATGCGCTTCATCAAATTGCGCCATGCTTACTGTCCGCAAGCCCAAACGTGCCGCAAATAACGCCGCCTCATTTACAAGGTTAGCCAGCTCCGCACCAGAGAAGCCAACGGTCCCACGCGCAATCACTTTTGGATTCACATCAGAGGAGAGCGGCAACTTCTTCATATGGACTTGAAGAATCTTCTCACGCCCTCTCACATCCGGGTTCGACACAACCACTTGGCGGTCAAAACGACCGGGACGCAGCAGAGCAGAATCCAAAACATCAGGGCGGTTAGTCGCAGCAATCAGGATGACGCCCTCATTACTATCAAACCCATCCATCTCCACGAGCATTTGATTCAGCGTCTGCTCACGCTCATCATTACCGCCGCCCATGCCTGCGCCGCGATGGCGGCCAACTGCGTCAATCTCATCAATAAAGATAATGCAGGGGGCGTTCTTCTTCCCTTGCTCGAACATATCGCGCACACGCGATGCCCCAACACCGACAAACATCTCCACAAAATCAGAACCGGAAATGCTGAAGAAAGGCACATTCGCCTCCCCCGCAACGGCGCGGGCGAGCAAGGTCTTACCGGTACCGGGCGGGCCAACCAACAACACCCCTTTGGGAATCTTCCCCCCCAGCCGGGTATATTTATGCGGGTCCTTTAGGAAGTCGACAATCTCGACCAGTTCCTCTTTAGCTTCTTCAATCCCAGCAACATCGGCAAAAGTCACACGGCTCTTTTTCTCGACCATCATCTTAGCGCGCGATTTACCAAAGCTCATCGCCCCACGCCCACCGGCACCGCCATTTTGCATCTGACGAAACAACATAAAGCCTAAGCCGAGCAAAAGCAGAATCGGCAGATACGCCATGATATAACGCCAGCCCGAATTATCATCACTCTGCGATGGATGAGCCGTCACCTGCACACCAGCAGAGGTAAGACGCGGGACGAGCATCGGGTCCTCTGGGGCGTATGTCTCAAAAGATGTCCCATTCGTCAGTACACCAGAAATATTCTGGTCCTGAATGGTCACCGAGCGCACCTCATGGCCTTCCACGTCATGCACAAAATCGGAATAAGCAATTTTTTGAGTCACCTGATGACTACCGGGCTGGAATGCTGCCAGCACACCGATGGCTGCCAAAACGATGACCACCCAAATCGCAACATTACGGCCAATGTTGTTCATCTATTTTCATACCCCATTAAATAGGCCATGCAGTTTCACCCCACACGACTCTCTCTAGTCCCCTCAAGATAGGTATTTCTGCCTCGGTTCCTACCCCTTACAACGTAGAAAGGGGACAAAAGACGCTCTTTTTTGCATTTATGTAAGAGATTTCATCTTTACATAGCCTCTATTCAGCGTAGCCACTCTGCCAATCACGCTCACCCGTAACAGGGATTCCCCCCTCCCATACAAAAGCCACACGGGGGACATCAGAGCGCAAACCACGCATAGCCTCTGGCACAGCCACAAGCTCCTCCCCACGCCATAAAGCCGGCAGACTCGGTAAGATGCAGGCAGGCACATCACGCCCCTCACGCCATCGCGTAGCCTGCATGCCTAAAGCAGCAATCACTACATCAGAATATTCCGGCCCGTAATATCGCCATCGCCCATCCCACCATTGCCCTGTATAAGCGGGCATAGCCCCTGCAAGATTGCGTGCCTCACGGTACAACATCCAACCTCGCTCCTGCCCTTTTAACGGGGTAAGACAAGCCCGCCCTAACGCCCCATGCCCAGCACGGCGCAAAGCAGCCACAGCATGCCGCGTAGGAGCATAATCCTGCCCCCCAATGAGCCGAATCAATCGGCCCATCACCTCATCACATAAAGCGGCAAAGCGCGTTTCATCCAGCCCATCATCTATAAAGATATGCGGCCTCTCATGCGCTGTTTGAATCAGAAAAGGAGCCAGCTTTAGCCATCCTTCTGGCTGCCACGCCACCCCATGAGCAAGGAAGCGCGCTACCCATGCGTCATCCTCTTGCTGGGCTATACACGCCTTTTGTTGCAGCTCCCTCATCATACGCCGCTGCGCTGAGGTTATATCTTGCCGCACTTGAACACGGCGAAACCGGCGATTTTGATTAGACGGGTCCTCGCACCAGGCCACACCAGCTTGCTGCAATGTGGCGCGTAAACGCTCTGGCCTGACCCCCAATAATGGCCGTGCCACTATAATCCGCCCACGCGCAGCACGATGGGCCATACCCGCTAGCCCTCGCGTACCGCTGCCACGCTCATGCCGCATCCAGAGTGTTTCTTCTTGGTCAGCCTCATGATGGGCAACCAAAAGAACCGTTGCTCCAGCGTCCACGCATGCTGCCTCCAAAGCAGCAAAACGCCCCTCACGTGCGCGTTGCTGTAGCCCCCCCGCAGCCAACGGCCCTAATGTTAATAACCGCGCGGGAATATCCAACGCCACTAAACGCTCACATGTTAAACGGGCCTCCGCTGCGGACTCTTCACGCAACGCATGGTCCACCACTAACGCAAGAACATGCCGCCGCCATCGCCGCGCTAAAAGGGCAAGGGCCATGGAATCCCCTCCGCCCGATACCGCAATACAAACCGGATGCCCTGCCTCATCAGGCCCTATAGGCTCCACCAACGCCATCAAAGCGCGAAACTCGACCTCTGTAAGCGGCTCTGCCTCCCCAGCCTGTATGAGATGAGGGGGCGATGTCCCTACCCCCGCCTTAATGGCAAGATGCTCTCTCACGGAAGATTTTTTCAGACGCCTTTACCCGTGCAGATGCATTGGGGAACTCTTTATGTAACCGCTGCAATGCCTCGCAGGAGGCCGCTTTATTGCCTAACGCCAACATAGAGGCCGAAACCCCAAGCAGTGATTCCGGCGCGCGGGGAGAGGTCGGTGTACGGCTATAAATATCATAATATGTTAAAGCCGCATTTTTATAAGCTTTCTGCCCCGCTAGAGATTGCGCGAGCAAGAACTGAGCTTCTGTTTTGCTCCACCCCGTTTTACCCTCTTTAATAGCCTGACGGGCCTGCTCCTCAGCCTCTTTGTAATTATGTGCTTTCAAAGCAGCTCGCCCCGCTTGTAAGGCATCTGCCCCATTATGAGGCACAACCGCCGCAGAGGCAGCAGAAGGCGCATCACCCACTACCGCTGGGGTTGCATGGCTCTCCGCCGCATGTGGGGTAGCCGCAGCATGATGGCCATTCTCCAAAGCAAATTGCATATCACCAAGCTGCTTATTCACTGTCGCTTCATCTTGATGGAGTTGATTGCTCATCTGCTCCATCTGCCCGTGCATCTCCCGCACTTGGCCTTCCAACGCCGTGACGCGCTCAAGCAGCGTGGTCACCAGGTCGCTGCTGCCCCTTTGATGCGATGACGCCGCAGCACGGGTTGTCTCCTCGCGCCCCTCTGATGTGCTAGGAGCGGGTGAAGGCAATGTCTCTGGCTCGGCAGTGCTGGCACCGCTATCGCTTAGGTCATCAAGAGCTTCCCCGCCCTCATCCGCATTATGCTCATGTTGTTGAGCAAGAGCTTGATGTTGCTTCATGATCGCCTCGCGCGAGAGGGAATCATCCGCCCATGCCACCGAAGCTACTGCGTAAGATAGCAGGGCAAGCCCCCCTAACCCCCGCATCACCGCACATGTCATGCTTGTCATAGTCTCAGCAGAATGACGCATAATCTCTTTAACTCCCCACCGATGAGCCATCATTACATATAAAATCGGACCGGTCTCTCCAACCGGCCCGATTTCTCCCCATAAGGGGCATCAACCCCCTAACTACTCTTAGCGGACAGAGGTAATCGCGTTACGATTTTGTGCCCATGCATCTGGTGTATCACCATCAGCTGTTGGGCGGTCCTTACCATACGAAATGGTCATGATGCGTGTTGGAGCAACACCCTTGGCCTCCAAATATTCACGCGCCGCATTGGCACGACGCTGCCCCAGAGCAATATTATATTCCTCTGTCCCGCGATCATCACAATTCCCTGCGATGAGAATATTCACCTGCGGATAACGAGCCAACCACTCAGCCTGCTTATCCAATGTTGCGCGAGCATCGCCATCAAGCTGATTCTTATTCAGCTCGAAATAGATGCGATCCCCTGCTGTGGCAACAAGGTCACCCTCACTGCCCGGTGTGGGACCCTGATTATATTGCTGTTGGGATACGTTCTGGCCATTGCCATCACCGTTATCATCTCTATGGCCACCACTACATGCAGCCAAAGCGCAAACCATGCCTAAAGCGGCAATCTTTGTAATTTTCATAACCATTCCTCCAAAATAATCTCCCCCTATATGAGGGAGCCTTCCCCCGCCCGCACTGCGCGAACAAGAAAAACCGAAATACCCCTTACCGCCGTAAAGGAGACCAAGCCGGGTCTGACGCGCCCGTTGTGGTGGGGATGCTATGCTCGTTAAACCCAGCAACATCAATCACCTCAATGGTAGAGGTAAAACCAGATCCCCCCGTTCCAGCGGCATTTTGACGGCAGAAGGCCAAAGCCCGGCCATTAGGCGCAAAACTGGGACTCTCCACCGTGAAGCCTTCTGTCAAGGTCCGCTCACCAACACCATCTGGGCCCATCAACCCTAGGGAGAATCCACCATGACCAATGCGCGTAAAGGCAATTTGATCCCCCCGTGGTGACCATACGGGGGAGCCATAATGCCCATTCCCGTAAGAAATCCGCCGTACATTCCCCCCATCGGCACTCATAACGTAAAGCTGGGGTGAACCACCACGATCGGAGTTGAAGACAATGCTCCGCCCATCAGGGCTAAAGCACGGGCTGGTATCAATCACACCTGGGGTACCTGTCAGCTTACGCCGATGTTGCGTAGCAAGGTCAATGAGATACAAATCCGCCCCGCCATCACGCGTTGTGGCTGAGAGGATAATGCTCCGCCCATCAGGGGAGAAGCGCGGCGCAAAAGAGATACCCTCAAATGTGCCAAGAATCGTCTGCTGCCCGCTATTGAGGTCATAGACATAAACGCGTGGGCGATTATTGGCATAGGAGAGGAACGCAAGCTTCTCGCTAATTGGACTAAAGCGTGGCTCCAACGTCAACCAGCTGCCATTGGTCAGCATATGCGCGTTCGCCCCATCTTGGTCCATAATCGCAAGACGGGTTGTTTGATGCCGCCGCGGGCCTGTCCGCGCGATATAGGCAATCCGCGTATCGAAATACCCGTCCTCACCTAATAACCGCTTGTAAATCTCATCAGCGATGATGTGAGCAATCCGCCGCCAGTTGCTTTGAGAGGCCGTATAAGCACGGCCTGTCATCTGCTGGCCTGCCAATACATCCCACAAGCGCATCTCGACCCTTACATTGTCCGCCCCTGTTGCGCTCCCCGCTACAGCAACGCGCGCGCCACGGGCTTTCAACGCATGAAAATCTGGCTGGCGAGAGGCGGGAACATCACCACCTAATACCTCAAACAACCCTGTGCTGCTAAGGTCTGCGGTAATCACGCTAGAAATCTGATCCCCTAGCCCCGCCCCAAAATTAGGCACCACGATAGGAATCGGTGCCTGATGAGCATTGGCTACAGTAATCTCTGCCGGAGCCGCCTCACCACTGGCATAAGCACGCCCCCCTAAAAGGCCCAGCGGCGTAGCCAAAACACCCCCCGCAGCCACCCCGCCCATAAGGGACCGGCGGGAAAGATGTTTCTGAAGAAAACCAGCTTCAGCATCGGAAAAAAATGACATGACCTACCTCAGATAAATCCAGCCTTAGGGCTTAAAAAGGAAGCGAAACTGCCGCACCTGCCCCAAAAGTCGCTTAGGTACAGGCAAGCGGGAACATACAGGGCTCAACACCGCATCACGCGCGCGCTCAGCCTGAACACGATAAGCCGGGTCCGCCGCCATGCGGGCGCGCGTCTCTGGCAGGAAGGTCACCATACGTGCCTCACCTGTTGCATCGACAGTGACCATCATACGCGCTGAGAAGCTCTGATAATTCCGCGCTAATGTATCTTCTTGATAACAACGCTGCACGGAAGAACCAATGGCATTCTGCTCCCCGCTTGTCAGGGCGGCCGTATCACCATCAACACGCCCACCCCCGTGAGGAGACCCCCCTTGTGCCGGGTTAGGATGCGCTTTAGGCGGCTGCTCCTGCTTTGCTTGGCTACGGAACTCATCCAGCGTGGCCAACAAAGAGCGACTATCAGCTTGCGTTTTCTTCGCCTCATGCGCCTGCTCCGTATGGGAGGGCTGCGCCTTAGTCGGCGGCCTCTCCACCACACGCTCTGGGGCCTTCACCTGCGCCTGCTTACGCGCGGGCACTGGCTGAGGCTTAGGCGTATCACTCACCTCGCCCTTCTCCTGCACGGGAGCCTTTTGCTGCACGGGCGTCTTAGCAGCCACCTGCGCGGGCTCCGGCTCAGCTTGAGCAGGGGGAGGTGGTGGCGGGGCAGGCGGTGGAGGCTCAACAGGCTGTGGCTTTGCAGGCTCTGGCGCGGGGGGAGCTTTCGTCTCTACCGGCGCAGGAGGAGCAGGCACATCGGCTTTCTGCATCGCTTTTGCCGCAGCATGAGGGCCGCCTGTACTCTCATAGACCATAGCAACCGTCTGCTCTGGCTGCGGCTCCGGTGGTAATGGCTGAGGGTGCCACAGTAAAAGGACCAACAACCCACCATGCAGCAAAAGCGAGACCACTACCCCGCCTGTCACCAAGCTGGAAGGCTCTCGCCCCAACCGCGGATAAGGCGGTGGAGCCTCATCAAAAGGTGAAGATGAGGAGAAACTCACAAACAGCTCCTTACTGCCCGCCCTGTGGCTGCTGGGCAAGAAGGGCCACATGAGTAAAGCCCCCAGCGGTAATCTGACCCATGACGCTCATCACCTTACCGTAATCAATCTTCGCATCAGCGCGGACAAAAATCCGCCGCCCGGAATCATTACTCGCTAATTGCTGCAAGTGTGAGACTAACTCCTCCGCACTCACCGAGTCTTCCCCTAGGTAAAGGCTGCCATCGCTCTTAATCGACACGGTAATAGGCTTATTATCCGCATTAACAGGCTTAGCACTCGTCTGCGGGAGGTCCACATTCACACCACTTGTGAGCATCGGTGCTGTAACCATGAAGATGATCAACAACACCAACATCACATCAACCAGCGGCGTCACATTAATATGCGATTCTGGCTTCCGCCGGGTCCGCCGCCCGCTCCGTAAGGAAAACGCCATGACCTTCAGCCCTTCCCGCCGCCACGCTCTTCAGACTGACGGGAGAGGATAGCAGCAAACTCCGTACCAAAACCCTCCATCCGGTCGCCAAAATTATCAATCGCGCGGCTGATAAGGTTGTACGCCACATAGGCAGGGATGGCGGTAATCAAGCCAATCGCTGTAGCAAACAAAGCCTCAGAGATACCCGGGGCTACCACGGCAAGATTCGTGTTATGCATTGAGGCAATAGAGCTAAAAGCGTGCATAATTCCCCAGACTGTCCCAAACAGCCCCACAAAGGGAGCCACCGGGCCAATCGTAGCCAACAGCACAACATAGCGGTTCAGACGGTCCGTCTCGCGGGCAATCGTAATGCCAATGGCACGGTCTATCCGCTCGGACGTACCGCCATGAATCACATCAATCCCCGCAATACGGGAGGACCGCCGCCATTCCCCCATAGCCGCACCAAATACCGCAGCCATAGGATGAACAGGCCGTGCCCCCTCGCTATCATAGAGGTCATCCAACGAGCCACCGGACCAAAAACGGTCCTCAAACGCGCTGGCTTCTTGATTCACACGGCGAAGAAGAAGGAACTTCTCCACAATCACAGCCCAGACGAAGATGCTACATAGCACCAACCCTACCATCACAAGCTGCACCACGAACGAAGCATTCAGGAACAGATGAAGGGGAGACATCCCCGCTGCCCCAGCAGCACCCAGGGCACTCGAACTCACAGCCTGATCCACTCCGCTCTCCTATCTCATAGTCCATCAATTAAAAAACTACTGCTTCATGTTGCAGTAGGATGACCTTTTTTCAATGGCACAAGGGGAGGAAAGAGCAAATATCTTTAATCGTTAATCTTTTGTCAGGTCTTTTAACCCCTCCAACCGCGCTTGATAAACGGCGGGCAGACGCAAGGGGGTCATGCTGGCGAGTTTTAAACACGCTAGCTCTACTTCAATCACCACGGCCTTTTGCCCCGCTCGGCTGTGATTGGTGATGATTTGCCGCAACATCAACCGCGCCCCGCTGGCATGCAGGAGGCTTGTCTCCACCTCTAACAGCTCATCCAACCGCAATGGGGCGTGATAACGGATATTCAACTGCCGGACGACAAAGCCTATCCCATCCTCTGCGGCCATCTCGCCTACAGATAGCCCTAAAGAGCGCAACGCCTCTGCCCGCGCACGCTCTGCAAAGCCAAGATAACGCGCATGATACACAATGCCCCCTGCATCCGTATCCTCATAATAGACACGAAATTGACAATGATGGGCCGCCATACCCTCTCCTTTTTATAAAAACCGTGGCTCTTGTGGCTCTATAGAACTTGCTGGTGGGGTCAAACCCAAATACCGCCATCCCGGCTCCCCCAACATACGCCCGCGCGATGTCCGTAAGACGAGACCTTCCTGAATCAAATAAGGCTCTACAACATCCTCTAATGTATCGCGGGCTTCTGCCAATGCTGCGGCGAGGGTCTCCACCCCTACAGGGCCACCACGATGATGCTCGGCAATACGGCGTAAATACCGCCTATCCATCGCATCCAGCCCGTGGCGATCCACCTCTAAGCGAGAGAGGGCCATATCCGCTAAGTGGCGGTCAATCACATCCTTTTTAGCAACCAACGCGAAATCACGCACACGCCGCAGCAACCGCCCAGCAATACGCGGTGTCCCGCGTGAGCGGCGGGCAATTTCCTCCGCGCCTTCATCTGTAAGGGCCATGCCCAACTTTACAGCCCCACGGCTGACAATCTGCCGCAATTCATCCGGTGTATAAAAAACGAGCCGCAAGGGAATGCCAAAACGATCCCGCAACGGCGTAGCTAACAAGCCAGAACGCGTTGTCGCAGCAACGAGTGTGAAAGGGGCAAGGTCAATCCGTACCGAGCGCGCCGCTGGCCCCTCGCCTATGACAAGGTCAAGCTGAAAATCCTCCATAGCGGGATAGAGGATTTCCTCAATCGCAGGCTGAAGGCGGTGGATTTCATCAATGAACAGCACATCGCGCGGCTGGAGATTCGTCAAAATAGCGGCTAAGTCGCCTGAGCGTTGAATCACAGGCCCAGATGTTGCACGGAAACCTACCCCCAATTCCCGTGCAACAATTTGAGCAAGGGTCGTTTTCCCTAAACCCGGCGGGCCATGCAAAAGGACATGGTCCAACGCTTCCCCACGTTTACGCGCCGCCTCGATAAAGATAGCGAGATTCTCACGGCTCGCTTTTTGCCCCGTAAAATCAGCAAGGCTTTGAGGGCGCAAAGCAACATCTGCCACATCCTCCGCCTGACGTGTTGCATCCGTCTCTGGGGCACGCTGGGGGGGCGTCTCCGGCATAAAGGGTGTCATCGTGCAAGCTCCTTCAAGGCAAGACGAATCACCACATCCAACCCGGCCCCCTCAGTCTCCCCGATAATACGATTAACAATAGGCCATGCCTCAGCACGTTTAAAACCTAACCCCTCCAACGCCATAAGGGCATCTTGCTCAACCCCTCCGTGAGGATGCGCCCCACTTACCCCACCACCGCCGTGGCTCATCGGCGCAAGGGGCTGCCCACTAAGGCTTGCAGGCGCGGGCATCTTGGCGACTTTGGCTTTTAGTTCCGTCAATAGACGCGTTGCTAGCCGCGGCCCAACCCCGGCTGCTTGCGTAAACACCGCTTTATCCTCCGCCTGCACAGCCTGCCATAATAAGGCGGGCCGACTGGCCGATAAAATCGCCAATGCCACGCGCACACCAACGCCTTGAACAGTCGTAAGAAGGCGAAACCACGCTTGCTCATCCGCATCAGCAAAGCCGAAAAGCTGGATGGCATCTTCCCGCACAATTGTCTCCACCAACAGGCGCGCAACCTCTGGCGGGCGTGGCAACTGCCCTAATGTATGGGTAGAGGCCGACACCACATACCCCACCCCGTGCACATCAATCAGGCAATGATCCCCCTCTATATGCGAGACGAGGCCGGTAAGCTGTCCTATCATGCCATGCGCACCCCCATTGCGACATGCTGGGCACTCGCCCGATGATGAGCATGGCAAATCGCAATCGCAAGCGCATCGGAGGCATCAGCACGTTTTATCTCCGCCCCCGGCAAGAGACGGCGCACCATCATGCTCACTTGCTCCTTGGTGGCAGCACCCGTCCCAACAACAGCACGTTTAACCGCCATCGCGCCATATTCATGCACACTTAACCCCGCAAGAGCAGGCACTAACAACGCCACACCACGCGCATAGCCGAGCTTTAATGTCGAGGAGCCATTGCGATTCACGTAAGTTTCCTCCACCGCGGCCTCACTTGGCTGATAACGGCGGATGAGGGTCACCAAACCCTCATGCAGGTCACAAAGGCGGCGGGGGACATCATCACCGGACTGCGTGGCTAATACACCATCAGCCACATGCCGGAGGCGATTGCCCTCCACATCCACCACACCCCAGCCCATAAAGCGTAGGCCGGGGTCAATCCCTATCAGACGAATCAAGCTGCGAGAGCCTCAGCAACCTCATCGGGGAGGTCAAAATTGGCATAAACGGCTTGGACATCGTCATTCTCCTCCAGCACATCAATCAGCTTGAGGACAGAACGCGCTTGGTCTTCATCCAACGTCACGGTCGTTTGGGGACGCCAATCCAGCTTTGCCGAGCGCGGCTCCCCAAAACGGCCCTCCAGCGCATCACGCACGCTCATCAAAGCTTCCATCTCGGTGATAATTTCATGACCATCTTCCGTGGTCTCTACATTATCCGCACCAGCTTCAATAGCGGCTTCTAGCATATCATCTTCGGAGGCTGCTTCCAGCGGATAGGTAATCACCCCAATATGATCGAAACCGAAAGAGACGGAGTTTGTCTCCCCCAAAGAGCCACCATGTTTAGAGAAAGCCGCACGCACCTCGGAGGCTGTACGATTACGGTTATCTGTCAGCCCCTCGATGATGATGGCCACACCAGCGGGGCCATAACCCTCGTACCGCACAGCCACATAATCCTCACCACCGCCGGCACCGCTGGCCTTCTTAATAGCCCGCTCGACCGTATCTTTTGGCATATTCACTTCACGCGCAGCCGTGATCGCAGCACGCAGACGGGGATTCATAGCCGGGTCTGGCATACCAGAGCGTGTCGCCACGGTAATCTCGCGAATCACCTTCGCAAATTGCTTGGCCCGCTTTGCATCCTGCGCGCCCTTACGGTGCATAATATTCTTAAATTGGGAATGTCCTGCCATGGGCCTCTCTCCTCTTAAACCATCTTGCCGTGACAATGTTTAAACTTTAGCCCAGAGCCACAAGGGCATGGGGCATTGCGTGGAACCTCATTCAACCAACGCGCAAATGTGGCTGTATCCAACGCTTCATCCTCTACGGGCTCCTCCACCTGCATCGCCGCAGGAACCTCCGGCATGGTAGGTGCCTCACTAACAGGCTGCACATGGGCAATCGCCTGCACAACGCGCATCCGCATATCTTCCAGCATATATGTAAACATCTGGAAGGCTTCTTGCTTATATTCATTAAGCGGGTCGCGCTGGCCATAAGCCCGCAAGCCAATCCCTTGGCGCACTTGGTCTAGCCCGTGGAGATGCTCCTTCCACGCGCCATCAAAAGATGTGAGCAGAATATGCTTCTCAATCAAGCGCATCATATCCGGCCCGATGGTCGCTGCACGCGCAGCATGAGCCCGCGTGGCGTCTTCCTCAATCCGCTCGATGACGCCTTCTTCGGTCATGCCATCTTCTTGCGCCCATTCTGCAATCGGCAGCTCAAGGTTCAAAACACGCTTAACTTCGCGTGTCAGCCCTTCAATATCCCAAGCTTCAACAAAGGCATTCTCGGGAATATGCGCATGGACAATATCTTCAATCACCTTGCCGCGTATATCCGCAATAACGCCGGAAAGGTCCTTCAAGGCCATATATTCGCGCCGATGGGCATAGACCTCTTTACGCTGTGCATTCATGACATCGTCATATTTCAGCGTGTTTTTCCGCATATCGAAATTACGGGCTTCGACCTTCTTTTGCGCTTTTTCCAAGGCACGATTCAACCAAGGATGCACAATCGCTTCACCGCGCTTTAAGCCCATCTTCTGCATCATCGCGCCCATACGATCCGAGCCGAAAATGCGAATCAAATCATCCTGCAAGGACAAGAAGAAGCGCGAATTACCGGGGTCACCCTGACGGCCAGACCGCCCACGGAGCTGATTATCAACACGCCGGCTCTCATGCCGCTCCGTCCCGATAACATAAAGCCCGCCAAGCTCATGCACACGCTCATGGTCTGCCGCAACTTGCGCCCGCACTTGGGCGGCAACAGCCTCACGCTCGGCTTCATCCTCAATGCCTGCGGTCTTTTCAGCCACCAGCATGTCCACATTACCGCCAAGCTTAATATCTGTCCCGCGCCCGGCCATATTGGTAGCAATCGTAATCGCGCCGGGCACCCCTGCTTGTGCAATAATGCTCGCCTCACGCTCATGATGCCGTGCATTCAACACATTATGGGGGATACGCTTCTGCCGCAAAAGATGTGAGAGAATCTCGCTCTGCTCAATCGAGGCCGTCCCAACAAGGATAGGCTGTTCCCGCTCATGAACCTTACGAATCAACTCCGCTACGGCCTCGTATTTCTCCTCCGCCGTGAGATAGACCTCGTCATTCGCATCCTTACGGCGGACAGGCAGGTTGGTGGGGATTTCCACCACCTCAAGATTGTAGATCTCCGCAAACTCGTCCGCTTCCGTCATCGCGGTACCGGTCATGCCCGCAAGTTTGGGGTAAAGGCGGAAGTAGTTTTGGAAGGTGATAGAAGCAAGCGTTTGATTCTCCTGCTGAATCTCCACCCCTTCTTTCGCCTCTAGGGCCTGATGCAACCCATCGGAGTAACGGCGACCATCCATCATACGGCCCGTAAACTCATCAATGAGCATCACTTTACCATCACGGACGATGTAATCTACATCCCGCGTAAAGAGCGTCCGCGCCCGTAATGATTGCTGAACATGATGCACGACCGAGACATTATGCAGGTCATATAATCCCCCGCCCTGCAATAGCCCCGCCGCATTCAGCATCTCCTCCACAAGGTCAGAGCCATGCTCTGTGAGGGTGACGGTCCGCATCTTCTCATCTTTATCATACACATTTGGCTCCTCAACCAAACGTGCCACAACCTCATCTACATGCCGATAAAGGTCGGAACTATCATCCGCAGGGCCAGAGATAATCAGCGGGGTGCGGGCTTCATCAATGAGGATACTATCCACCTCATCGACAATGGCGAAGTTGAAGTCCCGCTGTACCATCTCCTCTAGCGCGTATTTCATGTTATCGCGCAGATAATCAAAGCCGAACTCGTTATTCGTCCCGTAAGTAATATCCGCCGCATAAGCTGCTCGGCGTTCCTCATCAGAGAGGTTAGGGATAATCACACCAGTTGTGAGGCCGAGGAAGCCGTAAAGACGGGCCATCTCCTCCGCATCACGGCGGGCGAGATAGTCATTCACCGTTACAACATGCACGCCCTTGCCTGTTAGGGCATTTAGGTAAACTGCAAGCGTACCGACAAGGGTTTTACCCTCACCCGTGCGCATCTCGGCAATACGGCCATCATGAAGGACCATCCCGCCAATCAACTGCACATCAAAATGGCGCATCCCCAATACACGGCGAGACGCCTCCCGGCACACCGCAAAAGCCTCGACCTGCAGCTCATCCAGCGTAGCACCATCAGCCAACTTACGGCGGAACTCTGCCGTTTTGGCCTTTAATTCCTCATCCGTAAGAGCCTGTATCTGAGGCTCTAAGGCATTAATCTCCGGCACTCGCCGCTGATATTTCTTCAAAGAGCGGTCGTTAGAATGGCCAAAAAGGGCGCGAGCAAGGCGTGAAAGCATGAGATACCCTGAAAATTTTGCCATCAGCGGCCAGTGTCCCTTCCTCTTTCCTTGAAAGCCGAAAAGGACATGCTACGGATGGTCACAACGCTTTTCATATAGGACCGACATAAGGGCCCTTGCTAGTATGGTCAATGAAAAAGCCTACCTATCCCCCTTATATCCCTACACGCCACCCCCTGCCCAACAACGCCATACACATAATAAAAAGAAGCAGATAGCTCACCACCCCGCCCATAACATGACATAAAATATAGGAAATACTTTGGTTTTTCCGCTCTCATCCCCTTGCAGGGCGTAACGGGCTTTGTCATGGTAATAAAGCTGACTTTTAGTGAACCAAGATAACGAGGTTTTTCATGCGGCTTTCCCGCTCTCTCCTGCTCTGCACAGCCCTTATGGGGGGTATTTCTTCTCTGGCAACGCACGCTATGGCTGCCGATGCCAAGCCTGCAACACCAGCAGCGGCTCCTTCTGCCAATGCAGCAGCTCCCGCAGCCCCTGCGGCGGACCCTAACTTGGTTCTTGCTACCGTCAATGACCAAAAGATTACCCTTGGCGATGTCCAGCGCGCTGCGTTGACCTTACCGCCAGAAGCACGCCAGCTTCAGCCCAGCGTTATCATCCCGCTGATTATCAACCAGCTCGTGGACCAGAAAGCTATCCAGCTACAAGCTGAGAAAGACGGGTTACAGAACAAGCCTGCCGTTAAAGCTGCCATGGATGCTGCCGCTAGCACCGCCCTCCAAAATGCGTATCTGGAAGAGAAAGTCGCCCCTAAATTAACTGATGAAGCCCTAAAGGACTATTATCAGACCCATTATGCCTCCAAAAAGCCTGAAGAAGAGGTCCATGCCCGTCACATCCTTGTTGATAGTGACGCTAAAGCGCAGGATGTCATTCGCCAACTCAATAAAGGGGCTGACTTTGCCAAGCTGGCCAGCCGCCTCTCCACCGATAAAGCCTCTGGTGGCACAAATGGGGGCGACCTTGGTTGGTTTAAACGCGGGGACATGATCCCTGACTTCTCCAATGCTGCTTTCTCCATGAAGTCCGGCACCATCACACAAAAACCGATTCATACTCAATATGGCTGGCATGTTATTCAGGTTCTAGGGACACGCACAGCCCCTGTGCCGAGCTTTGAGCAAGTCCGCGACCAAATCCGCCGCGACCTGATTCGTCAGGAAGTACATAAGGTTGTGGAAGACGCTGAGAAGCAGGCTCGAATCGTTCATTACGATGCGAAAGGCCAGCCCATCACCAACAGCCCAGCCGCTCCGGCTGCCGCTCCTGCCTCCACCCCCGCTCCGGCTCCCGCCGCAGCCCCAGCTAACACGGCACACTAAGCTATGGCACAGTCGTACCCGCGCTCCCCCTTGGCTCTTTCCCTCCCAAAGCTAACCTCCATTGCGGGGGTACGCCTCAGCGGCGTGGAAGCCAATATACGCTATAAAGGGCGAACGGACCTTATGTTGGTTGAGTTTGCTCCGGGTACGACAGCAGCCGGGGTGTTTACCCGTAATCTCTGCCCCGGTGCCCCTATCCCTTGGTGCCGGGGTGCGCTGGCTCATACGCCCCACGCACGGGCTTTGCTGGTTAATTCTGGCAATGCCAACGTCTTTACTGGCCGTGCTGGTGAGGAGGCTGTGGTAGCATGTGCAGGTGAGGTCGCTCATCTACTAGATTGCCCTGTGGAAGACGTATTTCTTGCCTCCACAGGCGTAATTGGGGAGACCCTCCCTTATAAAAAAATTATCGCAGCCCTCCCCGCCGCCATTGAGGGCCTCCATGAGGACCGGTGGGAAGACGCTGCACGCGCTATTATGACGACAGACACCTTCCCCAAGGCGGCACGCCGTGAGGTCGCTATTGGGGATGTGACGGTCTGCCTCCAAGGCATCGCCAAAGGCTCTGGCATGATTGCGCCGGATATGGCGACTATGCTCGCCTATGTCGTCACCGATGCCGCTCTTCCCCAGCCTATATTACAAGCCCTATTGGAAGAAGCTGTAGGGCCGAGCTTTAATTCCATCACTGTGGATTCCGATACATCCACATCAGATATGGTCATGCTCTTTGCCACAGGGCAGGCCAAACATGCCAAAATCACCTCCCTTGAGGATAACGCACTCTCTGCCTTCCGTACGGCATTAAAGGAGCTATTACACGAGCTTGCTTTGCTGGTGGTGCGTGATGGCGAAGGGGCGACAAAGCTCATCCGGGTTGATGTCCAAGAAGCCGAAAGTGATGAATCTGCCCGCAAAATCGCTTTAGCCATTGCTAACTCCCCCTTGGTGAAAACGGCCATTGCTGGTGAAGATGCCAATTGGGGACGCATCGTCATGGCGGTTGGTAAAAGTGGTCAGCCAGCAGACCGCGATAAACTTTCCATCGCCCTTGGGGACCACTGGGTTGCGAATAAGGGCGGTGTTAAAGAGCATGATGTCGCAGCCCTAGAGGCCTATATGCGCCAACAGGAAATCACCATCACGGTGGATATGGGGCTAGGTGCAGGCTCTGCGAGTATTTGGACGTGCGACCTAACCCACGGCTATATTGATATAAATGGCTCGTATCGCAGTTAGGCGAGCCATACCTCCCTATAACCTTAACACCTCCTTAAAAACATGCAGTCTTCTTCTATCGGGGCTTGTATCTCCTGCATGAGAAGGCTACTAAAACACGTTTTACTACCGCGCATGTCCTAATTGCGCTCAGAGCATCAAAAACGAGGGAACGGTTCATGGCCGCGAAGAAACATATCGTCATTCTTGGAGGTGGTGTTGGCGGGCTAGAAGCCGCAACGCAGCTAAGCCATAACCCCCATGTTACAATCACCCTGATTGATAAAAACAACGTCCATTTTTGGAAGCCCTCTCTACACGAGTTCGCATCCGGTACAATCAGCGAGAAAGGCAATTTATTTGCCTTTAATGAGCTTGCGAAACGCTTTGGCTTTAGCTTCATCCAAAGCACGTTAGAGACAATCGACCGCCCTAACCGGACCATGACCTTAGAGAATGGTCAAACCCTCTCTTACGATACGCTAGTGGTCGCCCTTGGCTCTTGCGCTAATGACTTTGGGACACCCGGAGCCAAAGAGAATTGCTTGTTCCTCAACTCCCTTGCTGATGCGACTATTATTCATGACCGTTTCCGCTCTCTCATAGAGCGTGCTCAGCTTACCAACGAGCCTGTGCATTTAGGTATTGTAGGCGGGGGGGCAACAGGCGTGCAACTTGCCGCAGAACTCTGCCAAGCTATTGATAACACACCCGGCCTCGGCCCAGAGACCCGGCGTAGATTGCTCAAACCTACTTTGATTGAGGCAAGCGACCGCCTACTCGCAGCTTTCCCGCCTAAAGTCTCTGAGGAAGCCCAAGCTCAGCTTGAAGCATTAGGCTTTGAGGTCATCACAAAGGGCATGGTCAGCGAAGTTGGTTGCGGTTATATCGCCCTCAAAGATGGGCGGCGAATCGACTCCAACTTCCCCATTTGGGCCGCCGGGGTTAAAGCCTGCGCAGCGACATCCTTGCTCAAAGACCTAGAGCTAAGCCGCAGTGGCCAAATCATGGTCACAGCAACGCTCCAAACTACGAAAGACCCTGCTATTTTCGCTATTGGGGATTGCGCCCGCATGGAGGTCAACCCCGTTGCCCCAACCGCACAAGCCGCCCGCCAAGAAGGACGCTATGTTGGCCGTATTGCTATCCCCCGGCAAATCGCGGGGAAGGCCCCTACACCCTTTGTCTATACAGATCGCGGGGCTGTAGTCGCTTTAGGCCAATATAATGCGTGGGGCATGTGGCCCTCCAAAAAGGAGTTTGGTGGCCATGGCCTAGGGGCCAAACTGGCGCGTTTCATTCATGAAGGGCTTTTCCGTCAACATCAGATGAGCCTAAGTGGTCTTGTCCGCACCCTTGCTTTGACGGTTAAAGAGCATCTCCGCCCTAATAATCCAGACCTCAACGGCAAAGAGGACGAAACAAAAGGCCACTAACGCCGCTCCAATGCTCTCTCCCCTCTTGCCTTACTGTGAGGCGAGAGGGGGAATTGCACCACCTGATACAGACAAGCCCTTATAGTCCGTCTATACTCCTCGACACACACTCCATATCCGTGTTGGAGAGAGATTCGCTTGCCATGACATCCACCCTACGCCACGCCACGCAAAAGCAGCTCCATCAGCAGGGCTTCCTACATCTTCCTGCGGCGGATGCCAAAGCATGGCTACAGCCCTATGGTCTGCGAGACTGGGAAAGCTTCGCCACAAGCTGGAACCATCTAGGGATGGACCGCTACATGGCCGATAATGGGCGTTATCGCCGCCGCCGCTACGGAACCTTTTCCATCAATAAAGGACAGATAACGCGCAAGGAGCATCAACCCCATTATCAGAGCCGTGATTATAACCTCCTCAATGGCGGGGTAGAACGATGGTTCAACCCTATTGAGGAGGCCATTTGTGCCCATCCTGCCCTGCAAGCTATTCTAAAAGCGAGTGCAGTAGTGGCGGATCAACTGGCCCAAGATCATGCACGCCCAGCCTCATGGCATGTGGAGGTTCATCAATTCCGCATCGAAGCCGCCACCGATGCAGCGGGCCGACCAACACCAGAGGGTATGCATCGCGATGGTGTAGATTGGGTCTTTGTGTTTATGATCAACCGTATCAATATTCGCGAGGGCGTTACGAGCATCCATGCCCTAGATAAAGAAACACAGCTCGGCTCTTTTACTTTGAAAGACCCGCTCGATACCGCTATCGTCAATGACCATCGCGTTTATCATGGCGTTACCCCTGTAGAGCCGGAAGACCCGACAAAACCAGCTTATCGTGATGTCCTTGTCGTCACATTGCGTTACGAATAATCACCCTATATACCCCCCTCTCGCCCTGCCTTAGCCACTACAGGAGCATGATTATGATAGGCTTACACCACCGCTCTCTCCGTCGCTTTAATCTTGTTGTGGCCCTCACCGCCATAAGCACACTCACATCTCTGCTCCCTGCCATGGCTAAAACGGCCCCTCATGCGTATCGCGCCCCTAGCACAACCCCGGTAGAACTCACCGCCCACCTCGGTACAGAGCTCGACAAGCAAGCACGCGCTCTTAATGCCGATTTACTAGATGATGCCGCCCGTCATCATGACCAGCCCATCATCCTTACAGGGACAGCTCGACTCTCCCCACGCCAAAAAGAGACGATTCTCTTTGTGCAACTTCAATCCTACCGGCTATGCGGCTCGGCTGGATGCACAACCTCCATCTACCGTAAAGCTGGAAATGACTGGGAGACCTTGCTCGATAGCGTGAATGGCACCATTCGCATCACACGGCGTTATCATAATGGCATGGCGGATTTGCTCATCAATGGGAATGACCGGTGGGTCTTTGATGGCCAACATTATCAAGACACGCTCAACAGCCCGTAAGGCTCTACCTAACGGGCAACGCATCTCATCCAACTTTTAAGGAAATCTTGGAGCGGATGAGGGGAATCGAACCCCCGTATGCAGCTTGGGAAGCTGCCGTTCTACCATTGAACTACATCCGCTCAACGAGGCTCCTTATACTGGGGAGGACAAAACTGTGCAATCCCCTGCATTATATTTTTTCGTAATAGTTATGCTTGACGCCCCCGCACCCCAAGCGCATAGTCAGCATGTAACGGCTAGTGCCATTACCCTCGCGATTTGACAGGCCGGCTTGCGGCGAGGTTAAACAATATGCGCTAAAGAGGCCCTGTTTCTCCCCCGCAGAATCAGGACTTCCAACGGCCTCCATCTTAATAAGGCGGCTCGCTAGGATGCGACTGCCTCTTCAGCTGGAGGAACCCATGCCCTATACCGACCCTACCTTCCTCGCCTCCTGTCGCACAGGTACTCGCCTGCTGCATGACGCGCGCCATCGTACCGAACATGGGGAGACATCCGATGCCATCTTCCCCACATCCGGCTTTGTGTATGATAGTGCCGAGCAAGCCGAGGCTACTTTTGAAGGCACGATTCAACATCTTCAATATTCCCGCTATGGCAATCCCACGGTCGATGCCCTGCAAGACCGTCTCGCCCTGCTAGAAGGAGCCGAGGCCTGCCAAACGACGTCCACCGGCATGGGGGCTGTCTCCTGCGCGTTGCTCGCCCATCTTAAAGCGGGGGACCGTATTGTTGCTTCCAGCGCGCTCTTTGGCTCCACCCATTGGCTGCTCGACAGCTTGCTCCCCTCTTATGGGATTGAGACCGTCATGATTGACGGCACCAACCCCGCAGCGTGGGAGGAAGCCCTCTCCCGCCCTGCCAAGGCTGTGCTGATTGAGACCCCCTCCAACCCTATGCTGGATGTGCTGGATATTCGCCATATTGCCACGCTTGCTCATAAAGCGGGTGCGCTCTTTATGGTCGATAATGTCTTTGCCACCCCTGTCGGCCAAAAACCGTTAGAGCTTGGGGCCGATGTCGTTATCTATTCCTGCACCAAACATATTGATGGGCAAGGCCGTGTGATGGGCGGGGCGATTCTAGGGAGCCAAAAATGGATTACCGAGACGCTGCAACCCTTTGTTCGCAATACAGGTAACACGCTCTCTCCCTTCAATGCGTGGGTTCTCTCTAAGGGGCTAGAGACCTTACAACTCCGCGTTGAGGCTATGGCCCGCAATGCTGCCCGTATTGCTGATGTGCTAGGCGACCTTCCCGGTATTACCGCTGTGCGCTATCCGGGACGGAAGGACCATCCCCAAGCAAAGCTTGCACACACACAAATGAGCAATGGTGGCACACTGATTGCCTTTACCGTTGCAAATGGCAAGAAAGGGGCTTTTGCGTGCCTCAATGCCTTTCAACTCATTGCTATTTCTAACAATCTTGGTGATGCACGCAGCCTTGCTACACATCCTGCCACCACAACACACCGCAAGCTGACGCAAGAGCAACGCAATGCCCTTGGCATTACCGATGGTTCTATCCGCTTCTCTGTTGGTTTAGAGGATGCAGAGGACCTCATCGCAGATATTCGCCGTGGGGCAGAAGCTGCTTTAAGGGCTGGACGCTAACCCCCCTTCTTGTGCTATAAGGAGGTGTGTCCACACACCCCCTAGGCCGTCCATCATTCCCCCATGATGGGCGGCCTTTCTATAAGATGCGGCCCTCATAGCCGTGACAAACTGTTTTAATGAGTCTAGTAAGAGCCTATGTCTGATACATCTTCTCCCACGGACGCTTCTTTGGCTGATACAGACACTGTTGAGCTAGAGCCTATAACCTCCCTCCCCGCTTTTACTGCCCGTACAGGCGATGTCACGGTGAATGTTCGTCCCTTTTGGGTCGATGAACATTCCGACCCTGATGAGCATCGCTATGTGTGGCTCTATCATGTTTTGATAGAAAATAACGGCCAAGAGAGCATCCAACTTCTCTCCCGCAGCTGGACCATCACCGATGAGCGCGGCAGCCAAGAACAAGTGCATGGCGAGGGCGTTGTGGGGGAGCAACCCATCATCGCTGCCAAAAACAGCTACCAATATACATCCGGGGCGGAGCTTAAAACCCCTAGCGGTTTTATGGAGGGCATCTATCACATGATAGCCCCTACAAGCGGCCATCGCTTTGATGTCACCGTGCCAGCTTTTAGCCTAGACAGCCCCCATCATATCGGCATGACCCACTAACCTCCCGGTTTTGCGAAGGACGCCTCCTTGGACGCCACTCCCTCTCCCATCAAACGCAAGCGCGTTGCGGCCCTCCTCCTTGCCGCAGGGCGTGGGCGGCGATTCTCCGCTGGTGCGACAGAAGAACAAGCAGCCATCAGCAAGCAATTCCATCTCCTTGCGGGACAGCCTGTTATTCGTCATGCGGCCCTCGCCCTTTTACCGCATGTTGATTATCTCCAACCTGTAGGCAGTGACCCTCTCCTCCCGCAAGCTCTAGCAGGGCTGGATGTTCTTTCCCCCGTCCCCGGCGGAGCCGAACGTCATGATAGTGTGCGCGCTGGGTTGGAGGCTCTGGCTGCTTTGCCCACGCCCCCTGATATTGTGCTTGTTCATGATGGTGCGCGCCCTTATGTGCCAGCGGCCCTCATTACCCGTGTTTTAGAGGCGTTAAAGCATCATGAAGGCGTTATCCCTGCCCTGCCTGTCAGCGATACGTTAAAGAAGGTCAAAGACGGCATCATCACCGATACCGTCCCGCGTGATGGGCTATGGCGTGCGCAAACCCCGCAGGGCTTCTCCTTTCCTTTATTGTACGCCCTCCATACCCGCCACCGTACAGCCTTAACCGATGATGCCGGACTTTTAGAGGCAGCAGGCCACCCTGTGGCTATCGTTATGGGGGCCGAAGATAATATTAAACTGACCGTTACGGAGGACCTTATGCGGCTTGAACGTGCCATGCAAAGCCAAGAAAACCAGCCTACCCCACCGCTCCTACCGCGTGTTGGGCTGGGTTATGATGTCCATGCTTTTGCTGAGGGGCGTAAGCTCATCCTATGCGGTATTGAGATTCCTCATGAGAAGGGCCTTGCCGGTCACTCTGATGCCGATGTGGGAATCCATACACTTTGCGATGCGATTTACGGTGCCCTTAATGAGGGTGATATTGGCCGGCATTTCCCCCCCACAGATGAGAAATGGCGCGATATGGATTCCGCTCGTTTCCTGATCCATGCCGGGGAGTTAATTCGCTCCAAGGGGGGGATATTGGTGAATGCTGACCTCACCATCATCTGCGAACGCCCCAAAATCGGCCCTCATGCTCAGGCCATGTGCGCTCGTTTGGCCGAGTTGCTCAAGGTCCATCCCAGCCGCATCTCCGTCAAAGCCACAACGTCCGAGCGTCTCGGCTTCACCGGGCGTGAAGAAGGCATCGCCGCTACAGCCGCCGTCAGCGTCATGGTGCCCGATAGCGGGGTGTAATACCCCCGCTATTCTAGCCCTGCATGAGGTTATAGAAACGGAGCGCATCCGCAATATCCGCGTTTTTGCGCTCTAATTGGCGGGCCAGCTCTTTGTCATGGCCCCATTTTGTAAGCTGCTGATGTTCATCTGCATGGGCAAGATGCACAGCGTCATCAAAAGACACGATCCCCCGCACAAGGGCGAGAGGCAGCAGCAAACTGCCCATAATAGGGACCATAACCCCTAACGTGGCCAATAAGGCAGGGTCCATCTTCGCCAGCGTGGCTTTTACTGCCTCTTTGTAGGATTCTGGCTGCTCTAGCGGCATCACCGCCTCAGTCATGTCAGGATGTAACCCTTGCTCCGCTGCCCACGTAAGGATGCGGCTAACTAAAGCCCCATCCTGTGCCTCGCTTTGGTAACAGAGATTATCATCAATCCCATAGCCATAGAGAACGGCCTCTGTCGCGGTACGGTCGGGCAAAATACGCTCAATATAACTCCCGGTAATACGCGTCAGCACCAAATCATCAGGGGTGAAATGCGCCCCTTTAGCAATCTGCTGCCACTCCTCCCCCAGAGCATGAGCCAGGGCGGGTGACGATACCGCCAACACAGCTCCCGCAGGTAAGCGCACGGGCCGGCCATCTAGCAACACGCCTTGTTGCCCATCATCTCCGACCGGCCCAACGGTTACATGCTTCCAAAAGCGTTTACGCGCTTGTACCACGCTCTACCCCCTTCTCTTTAATGCCCACCAAGGCCAAGCGCACGCAGGATACCCCCTGCACCACCGCCATGGTCTTGCTCCCGCTCAGGTAGGGGCAAACCTTGCCGCCCTGCGCGTGCTTGTTGCACAGCATAGGCGCAAGCATCATCACCAAATTTTGCTGTATCAAGCGGGGGCAAAGCGGGGACGCCATCTTTCCCTGCTGTACCGATATGAACGCTTCCCCCTTTACCCTCCAGCAGCAATGGTGTGGAGAAATCCGCCCCAATCACACTAACATGGGGCATAAGCTGAAGCGTATAGCTTTGGTCTGCCAAGGCCATACTGCCCTGCCCAAGGACCGAAAGATGTTTGACCTCCAAAGCCATATCCCCAAAATGAGCCTGCCCATGGTCAAACTGCACCACGCCCGCAGCACAGCGCAGGCCCATAGTGCCATCACCCAACTTGAGCAACCGTGCCGCAGGGCCTGCTAAGGGGGCCAAAACCTCTCTATAAATACGTCCATCCACAACTGAGAGACCCATCTGCCCCTCAATCGCTTGCAAAAGGTCAGATGGATGCGCGCCTTCCGTCCCTAAAGCCCCCACAAGTTGAATTGGCCCCTCCACCGTGACAGGCTGGTTTAACGCCAACTGCACCCAACGTGCGGGCAAAATGAGCGGGTCTGCTTTCATACCCATCCGCAAAGGTGCGGCAGAGCCATCCAACACAATCTCACCCGATAACGGCACTGTCTGCACCGCCCCCCCTAGGACAGAAAGAACAACATGCCCCTCACGCCCTAAAAGATGGAGATGCAAACCCTGATACTCTATCGCCTCAGTTTGGAGATGATCGGCTGTAAAATCCACATCTACAGGCTGGACCGCCATAACCCCTAACCAGCGAGCCAGAGGGCCATCATGGCCGGGTACGTTAGTAAATGCAGCCCCCAACGCATTATCACCCGGTGGATTAGCCTCGACCTCCCTATCATGAGAGCCAGCATATTGCGCCCCCACATACCGATCCCCTGCTGAGCGCGATTCAGTCGAAGGTGCAGCAGCTGGCGGCTCCACTGTTTTTAGCGCAGCACCAAGTGATAAAGTCGGCACAGAAGGTTCCGCTGCGGAACCTGCAAACTCCATAACCGGCGCATAATGGAAACGCGTCCCATCCAAATGGGTAAGATGTATCTGCCCCGTCAACCCAGCGGCCCCTAAAGGCGCGGGAAGCGTCATCGTAGCTGTTCCACCAATCTCTTGACTCTCCAACACGACATCGCGCGCTGTAACGGCAGGCAAGCCCGCCTCCCCTATCGCCCCAAGAGCAAGCTGCCCTTTCAGATGCATATCATGCAGCAAAAGGCCGGAGAACACTCCCCAATCAGGCAACTGCAAAAGGCCCGCTTGGCCAGAGACATCCAGCATGCTGCCCTTCCGCCCCATCTGGCCTTGCAACGCGAACGAAACATGCTCTTGCGCCGCATCGCTCTTTTCTGCCTCGTTTTGGTTAAACAAGCTCGCCAAGGTTTTATCCTGACCTTGGACCTCCATCTTCACCATTACGGGGGCGGATTCATCTGGCAAACCCGCAGCAACGGCCTGTTGTAAGCTCTGCACCTCTCCATTAAGACGCCACGCATAACGCCCCCATATGGCCTTGCTCTGCACAATAAGCGGAGCCTGCCCATTATCAGCATCCAGCTGCACATCCCGTAGCTGAAGCCCCGTTGGAGCTAGTACATGCCCTAAATGGAGATGAATCACATCAGGGCGCAAACGCTCTGGTACATGCAATAGAGCATCTGTCAGCGCGACATCAGCCCCTTTATCAAGCCCAGCATCAACCTTATGCGGAACATCAACTGCATGAAGGCGCAGCGTGCCATCAAGCTGCTCTATCTCTACAGGAAGAAACTGAGGAAAGAAGCGATGCAATCCTTTGAGAGAGGCCCAATGCCCCTCCAACGTAAAGGCTAAACCCTGCAAACGATGCGCATCGCTCATCGCGCCATCTAAAGTAGCGTGATCCTGCTGGGGACCACTCCCTAACGTCATACCAAGGCTGAAAGGCCACGGCCCCTTTTGCTCTGCTTTGGCAGAGAGTAAACGCGCTAACGGCCCTATACGCCCGCGTGCGGTAAAAACTGTATGTTCAGATTGCCCGCTCATATCCACCCACGGGCTGGCACTACGCATGCCATCTAGCTCTAAACGGGTTATCTGAATACGCCCCGTAAAGGGCACCTCACCTGCTGGTACATCATCTTGCCATGAGAGCGTAGCATTCTTTAAATGCAAAGCCCCAAAGCTTACCTTCCAACGCGGATGGACCCGCCCTGCCACAGCGATGGGAGGAGACGCTGCCTCGCCTTGTGATTGGGTCAACACAGGCAACCATGTGGAGCATTGTCCCTCACGCGCCCGATGCACAATAACGCCAGCTCCATCCACTGTGAAATCTTGAAAAGACACTTCACGGTTTAATAAAGCAAATAAAGACATATCCGCATGGACAGACCGCGCCACAACAAAGGGCGAGCAGCCCGGGCGCGTTAACATCACATTCGTTGCTTGGAAAGACGGCCATGGTAAGAGCTGAAAAGACGTCTCTCCCATTTTAAGCTCTAAGCCTGTTTGGGCTTGGAACACCGCCGTCACCCGCTCACGCAAATGGTTTTGGTCTATCAAAAACTGTGGGGCAAGGCTGATGCCTGTCAGCACGACCACCAACCCTATCAGACTGGCTGCTAGTTTTTTCATCAGCCTCTTCCCTTTCCTTCTTTCACATCGGGCTTGGGTAAAACCAACGCCCCACCATCTTAACGGCTACGGCGGGGCTTAGGGGTATCACCTGCGATAAACCCCAACATCTGAAACGTCTCTTGCATATGCGGCGGCAAAGGAGCCGTAACCTCCAACCGCCCCCCTGCTGGGTGGGGGAAGGCCAGCATACGCGCATGAAGATGTAACCGGTCGGGGAAGCCCTCCACATGCGCTGCAGCCCCGCCATAGCGCGGGTCCCCCAAAATAGGTGTGCCTAAGCTCTCTGTATGGACGCGTAATTGATGTGTCCGCCCCGTCCATGGTGAAAGGGCCAGCCAGCTAAACCGCTTACCCGTGGCATCAAGCGTCTCATAAGCACTTTTAGCACTCATCGCATCCTCATCGCCGCGCTCTACTGGCACGATGAGCGAGGCCCCACCAGCCCCTACTTTGGCCAAAGGCTGATCAATAACGCCCTCTGGCGGTGTGGGACGCCCCACCACAACCGCCCAATAGGTCTTGCTCACCTCACGACTACGAAAAGCCGCCGCCAACTTCGCCGCAACGCCGGGCGTCCGCGCCACAAGGAGCAACCCTGATGTATCCCGGTCGATACGGTGAACAAGCCGGGGCTTCTCGCCCCCTTCAGGGCGCAACCCCTCCAACATCATATCCACATGCACGGTAATGCCGGGACCGCCTTGTGTTGCCAGACCAGAGGATTTGTTCAACACAATGAGCTGCTCATCCTCATACAGAATCATATCCCGCATTTGTTGGATAAGCTCTGGGTTAGGCGGTGGCGGCGGGGCTGGGCGGCTTTGGTCTGGCAGAGGCGGGATGCGGATGCTCTGGCCGGGGTAAAGCCGTTTATTAGGTTGTACACGCCCACCATCAACCCGCACCTGCCCTTTACGGCATAATTTCTGCAACCCGCCTTGGGTCAAATTGGGATAATGACGGCGGAACCAGCGATCAAGGCGTAAATCGGCCTCATCCTCACTGACAATACGATTCTGAACACTCATGATTGGCGAGATGCCCGTTTCTGCGTCAACATGTCCAGACGCTCGCGGATTCTTTTTTCAAAACCACGATCAACAGGCTCATAAAGTGTCACGCGCTCCATCCCTTCTGGAAAGTAATTTTGGCCAGAGACACCATCTTCATAATCATGGTCATACTCATAACCTTTATTATAGCCTAGCTCCTTCATCAACGCTGTTGGGGCGTTACGAATATGTGCAGGCGGCATGAGGCTCCCTGTCTGTTTGGCTAAAGCCCGTGCTTGGTTATACGCTTTGTAAACAGCATTCGACTTAGACGCCACAGCAAGATGTACCACAACCTGCGCTAATGCGACCTCCCCCTCTGGCGAGCCAAGACGCTCATAAGCTGTCGCCCCAGCTTGCGCGAGCGGCAGAGAGGTTGGGTCAGCCTCGCCAATATCCTCACTCGCAAAACGCACAAGACGGCGGGCAATATAGCGCGGGTCCTCCCCCCCTTCTAACATACGGGCAAACCAATAAAGGGCCGCGTCAGGATCACTACCACGCAATGATTTATGCAACGCAGAGATAAGATTATAATGCTCATCCCTATCTTTATCATACAAAACAGGACGGCGGGCTAAGGAGCGCGCTAAAGCCTCCGGGGTAAGTGGCTGCGTATCTGCTTTTGTGAGCGATAAAAGCTGCTCCACCATATTAAGCAGATAACGCCCATCCCCATCCGCCATTGCCCTTAGTGAGGCCCGTCCTTCCTTGGTGAGCGGGAGGGTGCGGCCTATCTCCCCCTCGGCACGGCACAATAATTGCTCCAACGCCTCATCATCAAGACGATGCAACACCAAGACCTGACAACGCGATAAAAGAGCGGAGTTCAGCGCAAAGGAGGGGTTCTCCGTTGTCGCTCCCACCAATACGACCGTGCCGCGCTCCACATAGGGGAGGAAGCCATCTTGCTGCGCCCGATTAAAACGGTGAATCTCATCAACAAATAATAGCGTCCCCCGCCCGGTAGCCTCTGCTTTGCGCCGTGCTTCCTCAAACGCCTTTTTTAAATCTGCCACGCCTGAAAAGACGGCTGAGATTTTCGTATAAAACAACCCAGCTTGAGCAGCGAGAAGCTGAGCAATGGTCGTCTTACCACAGCCCGGCCCACCCCAGAGGATTAAGCTTGAGAGATGGCCGCTCTCTAACATCCGTGTCAGCGTGCCTTCCGGCCCTAGGAGATGCTCTTGACCGCGAACATCCCCTAGATGTTGCGGGCGCAATCGGTCTGCTAAAGGCTGTGTCCCCGCCTTATGCCGTATAGCAGCCCCACGGCGTGGCAATGCCGCTCCCGCCTCTGGCTCCTCTGAGGGAGACCCACCAAAGAGATCCGCCATAATCTCCGCCCTCATCCTCTCTCACATTTATTTCTACAGCCTTGATGATAAAAGCTACTCGAACAAACGTCTTAATATAGCCGGCACAAATGCTGAGAGATAATTAACATGCAAGGCAGGTTTGGCAAAACTCCCCTCTAGCTTATAGGTCACCGCCATGGCTCCACTGCCTTTCTTAGCCCCAAAGACGCTCCCTGCGGCCTGATTCACCCCAAAGAATGGCGAGAGCGTCCCTTGCATATGCAGCATCTCCTGCCCGAGATCGACCTGCCCTTTAATCGTTCCCCCAAAGATGGCATTACTGGCGCGGCCATCCTCAACATCCAGACGATTACCCGCCACATGGAACGCGGCCCGAATCTGCACATCCTCAAAACGATCGCGCGAAATCTGCCCCCAATGCAAAGGGGCCGCCAAAGTAGCCACAACTAACGGTGTTGGTGGATGCTCCAAAGCTAAATTATCAATCTTCAAACGCCCCGTAAAAGGCGGCAGACCAAGGCCCACACCCATAGTACGCTCTGCCTCTGTCACAGATCCTCCCGATGCTACGGGCTGACAACGGCCCTCCAAATCCACTGCCCCACCAGTAAATTGCTGATAAATCCCCAAAGAGGCTAGCCAAGCCCCAAAATCCGCTACCGTAAACTTCACATCATACGCGCCCTCCTGCCCGGGGATGGGGGTGAGGTCAAAAGCGAGTGGATTAGGTTGGCGTACATGCAGAGCAAGCTCTGTTACATGGTAAGCTGTCCATTGCGCGCGCACTATGACATGAGAGGCCGTTTTCTCCTTCCCATAAAGGACTTTATTAGCCTCCAGACTCACCTTCCACGTCCCCGCTGGGAGGAAAGATGTGCGCGATTTGGATGGCGATTTACCCGCACCCGCAGGAGGCTTCGCAACAGGTTGCCCCTTCTTCTTCCCCCACCATGGGGTAAGGTCTAAAAGCTCTGCTTGAATATTCGCTTGATAACGTGCTGTCAGATCACCCTTTAAAGGCCAGTCTAACACAGCGTTGCCCTCTGTCCGGCCAAGTTGAAAGTGCGTCAGATGAACACCGCCCACCTGCCCTTGCCGCACGCGCCCCTCCGCCTTTAAAGCAATCTGCGGCCCATGAACTTGCACATCATCCAATCCGATAAGCTGACCATTCTCCCACAGGATCGTCCCTGTTAAGCCTGCATCCGCCCCGGCGGGCTTCTGCCAAAACGAAGCTGTCACAGCAAGCGGCGTAAGATCTAGCTGTAAGTGCGCTGTTGTACGTTTATGCTTGTTGCCTAATCCATATTGCTCATACACAACATGACTTTGCGCTTTACCTTTTAACACGGAAGGCTGCGCAATAGAGGCAGGCACCCCAAGGGTGCGAAACTCCGCTACACCGAGCGGGGCGGTTAAATCAGCCTTCAATAATAAACGCCCTGCAACATTGGATTGGAAACTATCAAACACACTCCCCGCTACTGTAAGACCACGAAAAACCGCTCCGCCTTTAATCGTCAAGCTAGTCTCATTAATAGAAAGCCGTCCCCAGCCTTGTTGTACATGGTCAATACCGGGCATCGCTATCCCAATATCGCGAATGTCAAACGCTGCTCCGAACTGCAACTCCTTCATACTGAGATGCTTTTTGAGCGGTAATTTGATTGTAAAAGTCCCCTTCATCTCGCCCTGCGTTGTCGCCGGGTCAACAGGATGACGGGCTAAGAGATTCAATCGTGGTGCTGACAAAATATATAAAAAAGGTGGTAATTTGCCCTCCATCCCCAAAGAGAACTCACCCATTTGTTCATGATGTAACAAATCACTCAATATAATGCGCCCAGAAGGCAGCAAAACCATACCGCCTTTACCGTCAGCAATATGGCCGTGCTGAAGGTCTATTTGAAATGTCTCTGGCCCTATAAAATGAGCATGAGCATATTCCCCCGTTACTTGGGGCATATTATCTAACCATGTCACATTCAGCCCATGGCCGATCAAATCACCATCCAAAGCATGGACATCCAACCCAGCTAAACCCGTTGTACTGGAGAAATAGAGGATAAGCCGGAGATGATCCCCTCGCCCGGCAGTCATATTGGTTGTCATCCAACGCCGCGCACCGCGAGCGGCTCCTTCTGGCCAGACACTCGCTAATGTTGCAAAATCGAAGGCAGCAACCTTACCATCTACCGTCAAGCTGACATTATGTGCATGCTGTAGATGATCCATTTCGCCATGAGCATCAATAACAAATGGGACAGGAATCTCATGGGAATCCAGAGCAGTTAAATCCGTATGCAAGGCCAATGCCCACGGCTCGGACTTATCAGCATGAGCTGGCCCAAAGGTGAAGTGCGACCGCGCCGATGACACACGGAAAGGCATCTTCCCCGGCCGAATCACCTCTCCCGCCCCAGCGTCAACTGTGCCACTAAGCGTCTCGAACGCCCCTAACACACCGCGTTGTTGAAACTGCCCCTCTAGCTGAAAAGCAAGCGGCAGATTAGCGACTAGAAGCCCTTTCTTCTGCTCATTCGCCACAGGAATCCACGGGGCCAAAGCGGGCAAGCGCATAGGGGAAAGAGTGAAGTGCCAATGGCTTTTCCCGCTCCCCTCTGGGGCAATATCGCCCTTAATCTGCACTGTCCCACGCTCTGTCCCATCCACTAATCCCGGCCCTTGGAGGGAGAACGCAAATTGACCCCGCCAACCGCTCTGCGGCTCATAATCCGCCTGCATCTCCGGCATGCTCATCACCAAAGAGGCATCTGGTTGAGCCTCATCCAGCATGGTGAGATGAAGATCACGCACATCCATATGATACGGCACGAGCGAAGCGAAGGACTCATCCCCCCCAAAGCGATGATGCGTCCGTGCATTACGGCCCATCCCTGCAACCTGCACACGGCCTTGTAGGGTCTTTATCAGAGTTACATTAACCCCTTGCACCTCAAGCGAGCGCGCCCTCACCGTCCCACGCAATAGAGAAGCTAATTTAAAGGTAAACCCCACATGCTCTATATGCTGTATAGGAGCAGAAGGAGCGATGAAGCGAATATTATCAAGCTGCAATAATAATTTGGAGGAGTGACCGCCCTTTTGCGGTTGCCATGCGAGGGTCATGCGCTCCCATTGCAATGTCCCCCCGCCTATATGTGTTAACGCCCCACCCCACCGATGGGATAGACCCGTCACATCCAACGGTCCCTGCGCTAACCGCCCCAAAAGCAGAGCCACAGCCAATAACACCCCAACAAATGGGATTAAAAGACCAAACGCCACACGGCGTACCATTGGCTGCCAGTTCATACTCTAGGAGACCCCCCAAGAAGGACATATCTAAAAAGCCTTATAGCTGTGCTAAAGCCTCTTGCACCCAAGCCACATGCTTTGCAGGGCTGACCTTCCGCTTAAAAGCAGCAATACGCCCCTGCGCATCAATAAGGAAGGAGCTGCGCTCTATCCCCATAAACTCACGCCCATACAGCTTTTTAAGCACCCAAACGCCATAAGCCTCAGCCAATTTATGCTCATGGTCGGAAAGGAGCGTAAAGCTCAGTGCCTGTTTGGTGAGGAACATCTCTAACGCACCAAGAGCATCGGGACTAACACCCAGTACTGTCAGCCCCTCCCCACCGGGGATGCGTAATTCCGCCAAATGGTCACGCAAATCACACGCTTGCGTTGTACAACCCGGCGTAGAAGCCCGCGGGTAGAAGTATAATAAATAAGGTTTACCTTTTAGCGAGGTACTCTCTACCTGCGTTTCCCCTTGTGGACCAACGCCCTCCAACGTGAAGTCTGGCGCGCTCTGCCCAAGCTCTATTACGTGCGTTTCTTGCGTCATGGCTTATTGCCCCTCATTGCTGCTTGTAGGTTGGTCGCTATGGGTAACACTCCCATCCCCTACCGAATCATCAGGGCTATGAGGTTGGTCCCCAGCAGGTTGCTCCACAGCCTCATGCCCCCCACGGCGCATACCCTCCATCGCAGCACCCGGCACGGGCGGCTGGCCTTGCTGAGATTGCTGTGCTTGCTGCGCCTGCTTTTGTGCAAGCTGCTTCTTCATCTTGGCAAATGGATCAAACTTCTGGAACCCAGCTGGAGGCGTAAAAATATCCGCAGGTAAGTCTTTATACTCTACGGCAATGGCCTTTAAACGGCCCGTTAGCCCATCAGCATCCACCCCTTCTTCAGAGAGAATAAGACCATCCTCCGTCACACAGGCTTTTGCTTTGCCGCGCTTGCTATCAATCGTCCAATTCTGGCACGTGACATGAGCAATCTGCTCCGTTCCCTCAGGATGATAAGTCATCCCTAACCCTAAGAAGAACGGATTATGCAACCCATGCATAGGGCGAAACTCAATATAACGCCGCTCTTGCATACTCACGAGCGTCATAATCTGGGTTTGGCGATTTAAAATTGTTGCACTGCGGCCATCGTCAGGGTCTATCCGTAGCCGGTCTCCTGATGCAGCGAAGGATACTTTGACTTGATGCTCCGGCTCACTGCCTTTTTTATCACCCGGCAGCACCTCCGTTTGGAAGCGATACGTCACCACCGCATCCCGCGTGGGAGATAGCGGCGGGTGATCCGCCCCTGCCCATGCAAGAGGCGTATGAGCCCCTACCAGAATCGCCAATGAGGCAGCCGCTATCACACCACCCTTGCCGCATCTATGCTGCCCATCCCGCTTGATACGCCAAAGTGTCATCACTGCCTCTCTTTCTTGCTCGTCTCATTCACAATCTTACCCCCCACCATAATCAGACCAAAAAGAGAGAGCCAGAGAGAAAATGCCCCCGCCCTTCATCTCCCTTTAGAACGCTGGGCCATAAGGGTAATCTCGGCTGCCAAAGCCTCCAAACTTATATCATCAGGCCAATGGCCTTCCTGCATCATGGCCGCCTCAAGCTGCTGTTTATACGCTATAAAGGGAACAGACACCCCACCCAAACGCGCTAAATGAGGGGTGATATATTGCGTATCTAAAAGCTTATACCCCCCACGCCGCAATGCCGCCATGAGATGCACCAGCGCGATTTTGGAGGCATCCCGCACGCGCGAGACCATACTCTCCCCAAAGAACGCCCCATGCAGGGAGACGCCATAAAGCCCGCCGAGCAAAGCCCCGCTCTCTTTAGCGCGCACCTCGACAGAATGAGCATGACCTAAGCGATGCAACTCCCCATAAAGCTGCCGAATCCGCCCGCTAATCCATGTCTCTGGCCGCTCAGCGGTGGCTTGGGCGCAGGCTTGCATCATGCCATCAAAATCTTCATCACTACAAAGGCGATAATGCCCGGCTAAGACGCTCCGCATTAACCGCCGCGGTAGGCGGATGGCCTCCAAAGGCTCTAGCGGGATAATCCCCCGCTCTTGTGGGCAGAACCATTCCAGCTCATCGCTCTGCTCATCTGGAGCCATGGGAAATAAACCTGCCGCATAAGCGCGCAAAACTAACTCAGCCGTGATAGTCTCCATCTCTCACGCAGCCCTTATAGAAAGACTCTTCATGTCCACACGTCAGCCTTCATCCTACCAAACATATATCTACGCTCTCAGCCTAGGGCTGGCTTTTATGCTGCAACTCGCCCGCCCTGCCCTGCGCCCTCTTATGAACATCATTGAGGTTGGCTGCCTTCTTGGCATCCTCATCTTCGCCCCGTTAGAGCTCTACCAGCTCTGCCGTCGTAAAAAGGGCCGATGCGTCTAGCCCTCTGCCCCTGCATGACCCCGATACGCCTCGGCAGCCTCCTGCACGGCCATACCGTGGGTGCGCTCCAACCGCCGGATGGTGAAATGCGCTTTCGCCACCGCACGATAATGCGCCAAAAAGGCGGAGTTAATCGCTGCCCCACATAAGGCCCCCGCTACCGGGACCATCTGCGCCGCTAATTTGCGGGAGAGAGCCATCCCATAATGGCCAGCAACTTCCGCCATAAGCAATACAAGCGGCTGACCGCGCATGAGGCTGCGTGCTGCAAAAAAGCCGAGCTCACCTTGCCCCTCACCCGGCTCGCCGCCCTGTTTGCCGCCCATATTCCGTAGGGCAAAGACTTCCAAACACGCGCGGCGTGTTTCCTCGCTTTGCAAATCCTCCCCATTTTCCTGCGCGATAATGGCAATCTCACGCATAATCGTTAGGGTGGTAAAGCCAATATCCGGCCCCATGCTCATAAGGCCGCCAAAGCCGCCCGCCGCGCCAGAAGCTGCAACAACGGCTTGCCTCATCCTCTCCTTAATCGCGTGCTGAGGCCGCCCCTTTTGCCGCTCCAACCCCAAAATCGCGATGCGATAAGCTTGCTCCAACGCTGTACCGGCAAGGGATTGCACCTTCTCTTGCAGGCCCGGTGCCAAAGAGAGCGTATGCAAGCCCAAATGCGCTGCACGACCAACCGCACCGCCCATCAAATCCGCCAAACGGGTTAGGGTGCTACGCCCTTTCTCAACACCATCAAGCACGGCATGTAATTGGGACAGAGCCTCCGTATCGAGGTCCTGAAACAGAAAAGCCGCGCTGGGCATATGCTCTTTCCGCTCGTTACTCATGCTCTGTACCTCCTTTTAAGAATCGGCTTTTACGCAAAAGCCTCCTCATTGTTACTAACCTTTAATCAGGCTTTTTCCCACTGGCCCTTTTTTGTGAGATACGCAAACTCCTCCTCCCGCACCGGTGCGACCGAAAGACGAGACTGCTTCAATAAAGCCATCTCTGTTAAGGTAGGGTCGGCTTTAATCTCTGCCAATGTGATAGGCTGTACAAAAGCCCCATCTGCTTTAACATCCACACAGACCCAACGCGGATCCTCTGCTGTTGGGTCGGGGTAAGCTTCCTTCACAACCTCTACCACACCGACAATGCGCTTTTCCGTCACGGAATGATAGAACAACGCCTTATCGCCGCATTTCATGGCCTTCAAATTATTCCGCGCTTGATAATTCCGCACGCCTGTCCATGGCTCAACATCATTCTGCACCTGCTCATCCCACGAAAAAGACGCTGGCTCCGATTTAATCAGCCAGAAGGCCATGGCTCCATTCTCCTTATATTCTATACGCTATTGGCCCCACCATGCCCGACTTCATCTCTTTTTCAAAGAGTCGTTTCCTACAGGATGGTGCGAACATGCTTACGGCCCCACCCTTCATATTTTTCATTTTCTTCCGCCCCCTAAAACGTCCATACTAGGGGCTATGCGCATATCCTCATCCCTAACCCGTTGGACAACCAGCCCCACCGCGTGCCTCACACTCATCCGCCGCCTCACCCTCCCTTGCTTATGTGTAGGGTTAAGCATGCTGGCTGTTGGGATGATATGGGGCCTCTTTTTTGCCCCGGCGGACTGGCAACAGGGAGAGACTGTCCGCATCATGTTCCTCCATGTCCCGATGGCATGGCTTGCCAGCTTGGATTACGCCCTCCTCGCCTTATGTGGCTTTCTCTATCTTGTATGGCGCAACCCTCTTATTGGTCTTATCGCTGTGGAGGCAGGGCCGCTAGGGGCTATGGCTGCGGCTTTATGCCTCATCACAGGCTCACTATGGGGCAAACCAAGCTGGGGAACATGGTGGGTATGGGATGCACGGCTCACCTCCGTCCTCATTCTCTTTTGCCTCTATCTTGGTCACATCCTCACCATCCGCGCATTTGATGACCCACTCCGCGGCCAACGCGCAGCGGCCCTGCTGGCCCTTGCCGGGGCGGTAGACCTCCCCATCATCAAATTCAGCGTCCAATGGTGGAATAGCCTGCACCAGCCTGCCAGCATCACCCTTACCAAAGCCCCAACTATGGCTATGAGCTTCTTTTACCCGCTCATAGTCTGTACCATCGGCTTTACCTTTACAGGGGTCGCCCTTTTATTGCTCCGCCTCCATGCCGCCTTGCTCGAACGCCGCGCCCAAGCCCTTGCCATGCAGGACCCCACATTATGACCCCACCCTCATGGCCCCCTCATTGGGGCTTTATCCTCGCCAGCTATGGGCTTACCTGCCTTGCCGTCCTGCTCATCCTCGGTGGTAGCCTCATCCGTTTATATCGTGCAAAACGGCGTCTTGCCCTTATGCACCGCCTCTATAAACCGTCATCCTCTTTAGACTAACGCTCTATGCCCTCATCACGCCCTTTCATGCGCCGTAAGGCTGGCCGGTTTTGGCTCATCATCGCATGCCTAAGCTGCTTCGCTGGGGCGGTGGGATTAATCATGCATGCGCTCTCCAGCACGATTATCTTCTTCATGACCCCTGCACAAATACACGCGCACCCCCCATCCATGCACCAAACCATCCGGCTAGGCGGCATGGTGGTGGCAGGCTCCCTCCATAACCAACCCACCCAAGATGGCACGCCAGATGCCTCCTTTGAGGTCACAGATGGCCAAGCCGCCTTGCGCGTCTCCTATCACGGCATTTTACCCGACCTCTTCCGCGAAGGACAAAGCGTTGTGGCTTTGGGCTATTATCAACCTTCAGGATATTTCCTCGCTTCTGAGGTCCTCGCTAAACATGATGAAACTTACATGCCCAAAGAGGTGGCTGATGCTCTGCAAAAAACCGGCAAATGGGACCCACGCTTTGGCCCCCCACCTGATGCTGCAAGTTGGAACCGTATGACCGCCCCCGCCAAAAGCTCCACCACCCTAAAGAACACACCCTAATATGCAGGCCCTTTTCACCACACTGCTTGCAGCCTTAGCCCCCGTCTTTTCACCAGAAAGCGGGCATTTTGCCCTCGCCCTCGCTTGTGTGCTTGCTGCCCTGCAAGGAATATTACCCCTCATAGGGTTGCGCCGCGCCCATAGCCCGCTTACAGCCTTGGCCCGCCCGCTTGCCCTCAGCCATTGCCTCGCATTGCTCATCTCGTGGGCCTGCCTCATCATCGCTGCTTTAGGGGATGATTTCTCCCTCAAACTCATTGCCGATAACTCTGCCATCAACAAACCATGGCCTTATAAAATAGCCGGATTATGGGGCAATCATGAAGGCTCTCTCCTTTTATGGGTGAGCTTGCTAAGCCTCTATTGCGCCCTCTTAGCCCTCCTCCCCAGCCAAAGCCCCCGCCATCCCGCCGGGTTGCCACCCCGTTTACGCAGCCGCCTCCTCGCCCTTTTAGGCATCGTCAGTGCAGGATTTGAGCTTTTTTGTCTCACAACCTCCAACCCCTTCCTCCGCCTCTGGCCCGTCCCGATAGATGGGCTCGGGATGAACCCCCTACTGCAAGACCCCGGCCTCGCTGTGCACCCACCCCTATTATATAGCGGTTATGTCGGCTTTGCCGTGCCCTTCGCCTTTGCCATAAATGCCTTGCTAGATGGCCGCGCCGATGCGCTTTGGGCACGCTATGCCCGCCCATGGGTCATCAGCGCATGGGCGTTGCTTACATTAGGCATCACATTAGGCGCGTGGTGGTCCTATGCCGTCTTAGGATGGGGGGGCTATTGGTTTTGGGACCCGGTAGAAAATGCCGCGCTCATCCCGTGGTTAACAGGCACAGCCCTCCTCCATAGCGTCATTGTGGTGGAAAAACGCAGCCATTTGCAAAGCTGGTGCCTCTTACTCGCCCTCGCCACCTTCGCGCTCTCACTCTCTGGCACATTCCTTGTTCGCTCGGGGATTCTCAACTCCGTTCATGCCTTTGCGAATGACCCGGCACGCGGCCTTTTTATCCTTGCCTTATTGGGCCTTTATGGCGGGGGTGGATTATTACTTTTCGCCTTGCGCGCGCCTAACCTCCTACCACCAGCAACACCATCCTTCACCCCCCTCTCGCGAGAGGGGGCGTTAGTCCTTAACAACATCCTCCTCTGCACCTTATGCGCCATCGTGCTTACAGGCACGCTCTACCCACCTTTTATGCAACTGCTCTTTGGGCGCACCTTATCGGTCGGTAAACCGTTTTTTGAGGCCACAACAACGCCATTCATCATCCCGCTCCTCCTTCTAATGGGGGGCAGCATGGCCTTACCTTGGCGTTATGCCCCTATAAACCCAACCTTACGCCGTCTTGCTCTGCCTCTATGCTTTACTCTTGGGATCATTCTCCCCGCCTTCTGGCTCTTTCCCACCGCTTTGGCAGCGAGTGTGGCTGTCCTCGCTCTTTGGGTTATCAGCGCAGCTTTAAACGACCTCATCATGCGTTTTTATACAATGCCGCAAGAGCATCGCTGCCTCTCCCGCTTGCCACGCAGCCTTTGGGCAACAAGCCTTGCTCATATTGGGGTCGGCATCACAATGCTGGGCCTATGCGGCATGGCTGGCAGCCAAGAACGCCTCATTGAGGCCCGAATAGGCACGCATCTCCACTTTGGCGGGCATGATTGGGCCCTCACCGCTCTCACCCCTCATCATGGCCCGAATTATGAGGCAGTAGAAGCTCACATCATCATCCGCCGTCATGATGCACATGGTCCCGTGCTAGCCACCCTTGAGCCGCAAATCCGCCTTTTCCCCCAACAGGGGCAAAAAATCCTGCATGTCGCAATCATTCACCGCCCGTTAGAGGACCTCTACGCCGCCTTAGGGAGTGTTAAAGAGGTCCAAACTCCGCAAGGCCAAAACACCTACCGCGTTATTTTACGCGTGCATGAAAATCCCCTCGCCTCTTGGCTATGGTTTGGCGGAATCATCATGGCCATGGGCGGCGTCTTACATCTCATCCCCGCACGCCGTAAGAGGAGGCCCGCATGCGCCTAACACGCCGCCATTATCTCGCTGCTCTACCTGCTTTAGGGGCCGCTGGCTTAGGGGGTGGGTTCCTTTATATGCTCCGCCATGCCACCCAAGGAACATTCGACCCCAAAGCCGTTCGCAACCCACGGCTAGGCCAAGCAGTCCCCGCCTTCTCTCCCCTGCCAGCCTTGCCAGAGCAACCTACCCCTTGCCCCGGCCTCTCATGGCAGGATTTTCACACCCTCACGCAACCTGTCCTCCTGCTCATCTGGGCCTCATGGTGCTTACCTTGTCTGGAGGAAATCCCCTTCCTCCGCCAGCATATCGCGGGGGGGAGTACCACATCCCCGCTCGCTTTATGGGGGGTTTGTTATAAAGATACCCCCTCACAAGCCGCGCACTGGCTAGAGCAAGCGCATCACCCCTTCAGCCGTCTAGGCATGGATTATGACGGCCAATGCGCTATTGAATGGGGCGTAACAGGCGTGCCGGAGAGCTTCCTCATCCTCCCTCATCCTCTAACAGGCAGCCGCATTGTCTGGCACGGGACGGGGAGTTTAACAGAGACCCTCTATCGTGAGCAGATTCAGCCCTTTTTAAGAGGGGCATTATGATGCGCGTCTGCCTAAAGGGCCTACTCCTCCTCGCCATCTGCCTATATGGAAGCTCCATCGGCCATGCTATTGATAGTCCTGATGAAATGCTACCCGACCCGGTATTAGAACAAAAAGCCCAGCATATTGGCCAGCAATTACGCTGCCTCGTCTGCCAAAATGAGAGCATTGAGGAAAGCTCCGCCCCCCTAGCAAAAGACCTCCGCCACATCGTACGTCAGCAACTCCAGCAGGGCCGCTCACCAAAAGACATCACCTTATGGATGACCCAACGCTATGGGGAGTTCATCCGTTTACAACCGCGCTTCTCTGCATCGACAGCCTTGCTCTGGCTTATGCCCTTCCTCAGCCTTATGATAGGCTTCCTCCTAGCACGCCCCCTCTGGGCACGCCGCACCTCTCCCCCGCCAGCCCCCCTCACTGTGGAAGAACGCCAAAAACTCAATCAGTTTTTCAATAAGGACTAGCCTGCATGTCGTTTCTACTCCTCGCCTTTTTATGCTTGTTTATTGGCTTACCGATTGGGATTAGCCTAGCGATGCGCGGCCTTTTAAGTAAACAGACGGAAGATCCCTTCCTCACCCTCCATCAAGAACGACTAGAGGCCCTCGCACGGGATAAACAAGCCGGGCTGATGGACCAACATCATTATGATGCCGCCCGTATTGAGACAGAGCGCGATATTATCAACCATATCTCCACCCCTCCACCAAGCCTCAGCGGGGCAGGGCATGCGCATCGCATCATTGGTATTTCCACCCTCGTCTTAGTCCCGCTTGTGGCCTTGCTGCTCTATGCCCTGCATGGTCAACCCTTCCTCGGCCCGCATCCTGAAGCCGCCCTTCCTGCCGGGGCGTTTCATACCTCGCCTATCACGCCACCAGCCAGCACAATGGCCCCCACCCACGCCTCTGGAGGACAACCATGAAGTCCACTCTACCCCGCACAGCCGCCACCCGGTTGCATAACAGCACGCAGCCTCTACCGCCGCGTAAACTCATCCCATGCCCCTGCTGCCATGAACCCCTCCAACATACGGCCCTCCATTGCGCCCATTGTGGGGCAGAGAAACATTATGGCCCCCGCCTCCATGAGCTTCTCCTCTACGCATTAAGTGGCCTTGCCCTCTGCTTAGCCCTCATTTTCATCCTCACACCACATGCCTTCAGCACAGCATCCTTCTGGCTCTATCCCCTTTTAGGATCCGGGCTAACGGCAGGGTTCCTGTTGGCGCAATTCCGCTTCTCCGGGGAACGATGGATTCAACGCCGTAAAAAGTAAGAACGGGTTCCTTTTCTTTAAACTTCGCCGTATGATTGAGGCGTTATATCCAAGGCTCTGCCACGATTCTGGAGGTTCCTGCCCATGGCTGCCCCGCTCTCCCCTCGCACTATCACCCAACACGGGATGGCCTTATTAGACACGCCTTTACTGAATAAAGGCACAGCCTTCCCCATGGATGAGCGTACAGCTTTTGGGCTTCACGGGCTTCTTCCCCCCGGCATTCATACGCTGGAGGAACAGCTAGAGCGCGCTTATGATTACGTTACAGCCACGCCCGATAGTCTCAATCGCTATGTGCGCTTACGGACAATCCAAGATAATAACGAGACGCTCTTCCACGCCTTACTCCAAAAATATCTCACCGAGCTTATGCCCATCGTCTATACACCCGGCGTTGGGGAGGCGTGTCAGGAGTTCTCCAAAATATGGCAACGCTCACGCGGGTTATTTCTCTCCGCTGCGGACCGTGGACAAATCGCCGATCGCCTCGCAGCCATTCCACAGAATGACGTTCGCCTTATCATCGTAACCGATGGTGAACGCATTTTAGGCTTGGGCGATCTCGGTGCAAATGGGATGGGCATCCCCATTGGTAAGCTCGCCCTCTATACAGCCTGTGCGGGCTTAAACCCGGCCTTTCTCCTCCCTGTCACCTTAGATGTGGGGACAGAGAACATGACACTGCGTAACGACCCTGCCTATATCGGCAATCGTACGCCTCGCCTCCGTGGCCAAGATTATGCCGAGTTTGTGGAGGAGTTTGTCACCGCTATACAGCAACGCTGGCCGGGCATCATCCTCCATTGGGAGGATTTTGCAGGGCGTAATGCCGCCCCTCTCCTTAAACGCTATCGGGACCGCCTACCTAGCTTTAATGACGATATTCAAGGCACGGCCGCCATTGCCGTAGCGGCTATCCTCAGCGGTGTGCAAGCTAATGGGGAACGCCTAAGCCAACAACGCATCGCCATCGCTGGGGGTGGCTCGGCAGGGATTGGCATTGCCGAGCTGCTCCTCACCGCCCTAGAAGCAGAAGGCCTCAGCCGCGAGGACGCCCTAAAACACTTCTATATCGTGGACCGTAACGGCTTACTCACCCACGATATGGCTAATCTTAGCGAGGGGCAGACCCTTTTTGCCCGTCAGGATGAAACCGCTCAAAATGGGCAAGGCCGCCCACTAGGGGAGGTTATCAGCAAATCTGCCCCTACGATTCTGATTGGTGTATCTGGCCAAGCCGGTCTCTTTACGGAAGGGATGATTCGCGAGATGGCCACTCATTGCACCCGCCCGCTCATCTTCCCCCTCTCCAACCCGACAAGCTGTGTGGAAGCCACACCGCAGGACATCCTCACCTGGACGGCAGGGCAAGCGTGGGTCAGCACGGGCGGGCCTTTTGCCCCAGTAGAGCTGGATGGCCGGAATGTCGTGATCGACCAAACCAATAATGCGTATATCTTCCCCGGTTTGGGGCTTGGAGCTTTGGCCTGCAAAGCCAAAACGGTAAGTGAAGGGATGATCATGGCCGCCGCGCAAGCCGTTGCCGCCCTCTCCCCATTGAAGAATGGGGGGACGAATCTCCTTCCACCCCTCGAATCCATTCGCACAACTGCTCTTAAAGTTGCATATGCCGTAGCCCAACAAGCGCAGGCTGAACAACTCTGCCCGGCTTTTGATGATACCGCCCTGCAAAGGGCCATCGCCGCCCTTAGCTGGCAGCCGCGCTACCGCCCCTATCGTCCGGCCTCATAAACGAGGCCCGTCCTTCCCATCCCTTGCTAGAGAGTTCCCATGGCACACCGTATAGAAACCGATGGCCTCGGCCAGATAGAAGTCCCCCAAACAGCCCTATGGGGAGCGCAAACACAACGGTCTCTACGGTATTTTAGCATTGGGAAGGACCTCATGCCGCGCGAGATGATTGAGGCCTATGCCATCCTCAAGCGCGCTTGTGCCATCGCCAACGCGGCGAGTGAGCGGTTAGCAGGCGATAAGGCGGACCTCATCATCCGTATTTGTGATGAAATTATGAGCGGAATGCACGACCGTCACTTCCCGCTACATGTCTGGATGACAGGCTCTGGCACGCAATTCAACATGAATGTTAATGAGGTCATCGCCAATCGTGCAAGCCAAATGACAGGGCAACCTTTAGGGAGCAAAAAACCGCTGCACCCTAATGACCATGTCAATATGGCGCAATCGACAAACGATACCTTCCCCGCTGCTATGTATATTGCCAGCGCACTCACCACCCATCGCCGCCTCCTCCCCGCTTTGGAGCGATTACACGGGGCGATTGCTCATAAGGCAGCGCAATGGAAGCATATCGTCAAAGTCGGCCGTACCCATCTTCAAGATGCTGTCCCCATCACATTAGGGCAGGAATGGGAAGGCTATGCGGGTATGCTGGCCGAAAACATCCAACGTATTGAAGCCGCACGCGATGGCCTTCTCCCACTCGCCTTAGGCGGGACAGCCCTTGGCACAGGGGTAAATACCGACCCACAATTTGCTACACGCGCTTGTAAAGAGATTAACCGCCTCACCCAGCTCGACTTCACAAGTGGGAGCAATAAATTCGCCCTCCAAGGCGCGCATGATGCCCTTGTACATCTCTCCTCCACTTTACGGACCTTAGCAGGCAGCCTCTTTAAAATTGCTAATGACATCCGTTTGCTCGCCTGCGGCCCTCGCGCCGGATTGGGAGAGCTAAACCTTCCGATTAATGAGCCCGGCTCCTCCATCATGCCGGGTAAAATCAACCCCACTCAAGCCGAGGCCCTCACTATGCTCTGCCTCCAAGTGATGGGTAATGATACAGTTGTCGGGATGGGCGGGGCCAGTGGTATGCTGGATATGAACGTCTATAAACCGGTGATGATCCATAACATCATGCAAAGCCTCACCCTGCTCCATGATGGTATGGAAAACTTCCGCCGCTTCCTCATTGAGGGCACAACTGCCAATGAGGAGCATATCCGCCAACAATTAGACCATTCCTTAGTCTTGGTCACAGCCCTCTCCCCCAGCATTGGGTATGACAAAGCCTCTCAGGTAGCGCATCATGCCATGAAGCATGGACTCAGCCCCCGCCAAAGCGCGCTAGATCTCGGTTTTATGAGCGGAGAGGACTATGACCGCGTGGCGGACCCTGCCCTCATGCTCAAACCGAATATTACTCCGCCAAAAGGGTAAAACCCTACGCTACAACCCTACATTGCGTGATACAAAAAGGGCCTGACGGAGCAACTAGTCAGGCCCTTTTTTCTGCCCTCATTCATAAGAAAGGGCCGTCCCGAAAGAACGGCCCTCATAATAGGATCAGAACTTATAGCGGAAGCTCCCAGACCCGCCGGAGCTTGTCTGACGTCCACCATATTGGCCGATATAGTCGAGATTCACATCAATACGATCTGTCAGATGTGCCGCAAAGCCCGTATTAATCTGCGCTGTGTTGGTAGAAAGCGGTGTCCCCTGCACAGCCATGCCATAACCATCGCCTAAGCTGGTAAAGCCTTCCCTCACCATAGCATTCGTCCGACCAAAGGCCCGGCGATATCCAGCCTCTAAATGTGGGGAGAAGATAAGCTTCCCAATACCCACATTAGTGGCCAATTTCACCCCAACGGTGGAGAAACCAATAGAGCTATTTTGCCCCTTCACACGCAAGGATGCATCAGCCCCATGCTCACGATAGCCATCCTGACCATAATTTACATAGGTCATCCGCGCAAAAGGCTCGACCTCAAGCGGAGATTGGCTCCCGCTGGAGAAGACCATACGATACCCCGACTCAACAAATGCCTGTCCTGTGCCTGTGCGGTTATCAGAGGATAGACGACCAGAATAATCGCCATAGCTGAGCCTACGATTTGTATGCAGCATATTCCAAGAGTAACTCACCCCTGTTTTAAAGGTGACGGCTGCATTATCAATCAGCCCCCCAACATGCCACGCATTACCCGCATAAGCCCCAATCGTTGCCGAATTGGAATGAGAAGAAGATGCACGGCCAGATTGCACGCTAAACCAATCGCGCCCGTAGGCCAGAAGCCCACCAACACGCCAGCCGCCTTTTAGGCCCGTATCCGCACCCATAATCCAACCCACGCTGGATTGCCCCATATGAGCCGCTCCCGCACTACTGCCAGACTGGCCACCTCGCTGCCCATATACCGTCCCCCAGACAGAGACATGATGAGCAGGGTCCACATCGCAATAGCCGCTCGTCTGCTGCTTACCATCATGAGCATGAGCCCGCAACGCATCGCCTGCGCAATCCAGACGGTCCACCACAACTTCCTGAACATAGAAGCTATCATTAACCATTGCCGTCTTGGCACTGCCATGAATCTCACCAGAAAGCGCATTATACGCCCCGCGTACTTGGGCCCCTGTCTGCATAGCAGGCCCCAGCAATGCCGTCATAAAAGCAGGGCCTGCACCCGCTTCCGCTGCGCGGTCCAAGGCGGTCGCTACTTGATGCTCATTATGAGTTTGCGCATACGATTCAAAAGGAACAACACGCGTATAACTCATCAACCAACTACGATTATCCGGGGCCTCAAACACGCTCCCCTTTAAAAAGGCCGTATTGAGAGCTTTTGGCGTTTTTGCCAATGTCCCTGTGGCTTCGGCTTGGTCAGCTAAGCGCAAAACTGTCGTCTGATATTGCTTGCCCAATGCTACTTCAGAGAAGTTATGAACCGTTACGCCCACCTGCGCTCCATTAAGCTGATTATTCTTCCCCGTTAGAGTTAAGGGGGTGATAACACCTTTTGCGCCTTCTAACGTAACACCAAGATAAGCATTAGGATCCAGCTTCACGTTGCTGATCGTCCCACTCCCAGAAACAATCGCCCCCTTATCAACATTAAGCGTACCGCCGAGTGTAGTATTGACCTCCAACTCGCCCTGCTTAACATTTGTTGTCCCGGTAAATTGACTATCATCAGCCGTTTTTAAGAGCGTTACAGCCCCGTTCCCCGTCTTATTAAACAAGCCAGAGCCGGTTAGATTGTTCGCCAGGTCACCTCGGCCATCCTCATGAACCGTTAAAGAGCCTACTGGCTTATTAGCCCCAGTATCAGCCCCAGCGATATTAACAGTCCCCTTTCCTAAAGACTGAGGCCCTACAGTTGCAGAAGCACCAGAGCCAATCTCCGTTCCGCCAGCATAATCGCTGGTCCCCATGAGGGTATTATTCTGCCCATTAATAACAAGCTTACCCTGACCAGAAAGACTGCCGTTATAAGCACTCCCATTACCGGATAGAATTAAACTAGCATCCTTACCCAAATAGCCCGGCCCCTCACCTTGGAGCTGACCAATTGTTGCGGTGCCCTTATCCCCAACGGTAAAGCGGTTGCCAGTATCCTGCCCGCCATCAACCTGCAACGGACCACCAATAAAGGCATTGCCAGAGAGATTTAATACGCCAGCTTTCTGCTCAACTTTCCCCGTTACGCTAGCATTATCAATGTTCAACGTACCTGTATTATAAGCGGAGCTACTCTGCCCCCCTCCCTTTAAGGTCGCGGTGCCACCACTATTAGAAAGACCATCTGTCTTACCGGTAATAACCGCCGTCCCATTATTGACGACATACCCTACTGTTCCCTCATTCTCCAACGTCGCTCCTGAAGCAACTGCAACATGGCTTTTGTCGGATAAGGAAGCTCCTGATGCCACATGCAGCGTCCCCCCAACCACACTGGTCGGGCCGGTGTAGCTATTCTGCGCCTGTAGGTTCAGCGTACCATCACCTGTCTTCTGCACACTTGTAGGCGCGTTGCCATTATCAACAATCGTAGAGGCAATCGTACCGCTTTGCTGTGAGGCAGTATTTATAGCAAGGGTATTCTGTCCATTATTCCCCGGAGCGGCCGCCAGAGGTCCACCTTGTATGGTGTACCCACTCTTTTCGAAGTCAATATTAGACGTCACCCTCGGCAGGTTATCACGTGTAATCGTAATCGTCCCCCCCGGCCCGGTGAAGATAGGGGCGGTCTCTAACCTAAAGGGGGTACCATCCGTTACACCTTTTTCCGTCCAATTCGCATCCCCCCATTCCCAAGAAGGCGGCCTTTCCCAGTGCGGGCTAGAAATCACAGCGTCGATCTTTTTCGCCGAATCATCGTACACATAGCGGAACTCTTGGCCTGCGCTTGTAGCAAGCACACTTGGCCGCTCACCTTGCAATAGGCCCGTGTAGTCAATCAAATGATACAGGCCGACATCTACCGCCCCATTCTCACCTTTATTCTGCCCCGCAATCCCCGCTATCTGAATCGTACTACCAAGGTTTACATTACCCGCTACAAAGATATGAGAGTTATAGGCATCCCCAAAATTCCCCTTATCTGTCGTCGTACCTTCATAAAAGGTTGTTGTGCTACCCTTTTCGAGATTTAGGTCACCATATAGCTTCAGCAGCCCCGCTGCTCCACTATTTCCGATATTCAAAGTGCCACCCTTAGCGAGGGTCAAGGAGCCCTTCCGCTCTTGACTGAATGTAGCCCCCTGATTCTCAGCCGTAAGGCCGGCCGGATCCATCCCTGTAACATTGAGCGTCCCGCCATCACCAATAGCGACATTCCCTGCACCATTAGCCCCCCCTAAAACAATGAAGGAGTTGTTAAGATTAAGCCGACCACCTTTATCAACATCAATCTCGCCTGATCCTTGACCACCATCAACCGGGCCAATCCATAACGCTCCCTGCTTGACGGTCAGCGTACTCTGCGCGCCTCTCCCTTCAGTACGGTTAATCTTACGAGACGAATCATAGCCAACAGCATCCCCGGTTATATGAAGCGTACCATGAGCTTCTCCTTCCTCTGGATACGGATTACTCTGGCCATTTGCTGTACGCTGGTCAGGACCATTACCAGCACTATTGCCTAAATAAATACCTCCATTAACCCCACCGCCAGTGACTGTAAGAGAAGCACCATTAGCAAGCCATACCTCCCCAACTGAGGCCCCATAATCAACATGCCAGTCAGAAGCATTGCTAATATCACCCCTCTTCACACCATATTGCTGCCCTACAACAAGCTGAGCAACCCTAACATTAGCCCTGGCATCACTAATCACAAGGTCCGCATTAACGGACTTAACATTCCGAGACTCCTCTGCGGTCTGCGTTCTATAAACAAAACCATCACGCCCACCAGCAACAAGCAACTCACCAACATTAATAATAGATGGACCATGAATTAATACATGCCCCGAATCTCGTGTAACGGTCTTCTTATCTCCAAAATCCCCTGCTGCAGAAATCTCCATCGTCCCAATGTTAGTTACTGTCGCCTTATTTAATTCCGTAAAAACAGAGCCAAGCAGCAACTGACTCGTCCAAAAAGGGGCTCCTTGAGAAAGGCTACCCGACTGATTCATGTTCGGTTCGTTCTTCATGAGGAGCGACACTGAACCCGCATCCCCCAGGCCACCGCCGGAGCCAAGAATTGTTCCAGAAAAATAGCTACCCGAAGCGGATTTATCTGAATCAAATATTTTTAATACAGAGCCTTTAGATGTATTAGGCTCTACCTTAGATGAGGTTTGAAGGACATTTGAAATAGAAATAGTACCTTCACCATGAACACTCTTTAAAACATTATATATATTGTCATGTGTATTATAGATACTTAGCGTACTATTGTTCTTACTAAGATTCATATCAATTTTTGGTTGTACAGTGCCATCAGCACCCTCTATGAGGGAAGCGGGAGTACGACCATTTTGAACATTTTGATTTATTAGAGTACTATTATCGGTTGCTAATGTCCCCCCATTCTCAATCTTTATGAACGTTAATGTCTTTGCTGAGAAGTCTGTACCGGTTGCACCAACCTGAATAACCCCCCCTTGACTCCGCGAGCCTTCTATAAATAACGACTGCGCCGTCACATCAGCAAAGCTGGAATCAGCCTTAGTCGAAAGCAAACCAGCTTGCGTTAATTTGTTATAATCGCTTTCTGTAAGGCCAGCATAATTATTGCCCATTCCGCCAAATACATATGTTCTCGAGCTATCCTCCGGAATCTTCAAAGTAACGTCTTGGCCATCAACTTGGCTGACAAGACTCACCGGCGCCGCATCATCAGCGCGTACAACGCCCGCTGACGCTATCATAAAAGCTAGCGCGCTAACGGACACACTAGCAGAAACGCGGCGACTACGCCCCGTCAACAAACTTCTTACGTAAGCAGCAACACCAGAACCACTATGCCCATGTCGACTAACGGAAGGAGTCTGACCAATCATAACATACACCCCAGAAGTATCGTCCTGGAGTGAACTTATGACAAATTAGTAAACAACGCTACCAATTATTAATTTTTTTATTGATTTTAACTTGCCAGACTACACTCCACACGCGGCTTCCCATCACTTATCATTGGACGAGTTTACCCTCCTTATCCACTAAACTAATGGGATAATCACCGGAGAAACACGCATCACAATTCGTATGGTTAGCCACAGGGCGGCCTTGGTGACCAAGGGCACGGTACAAACCATCAAAGCTAATAAAAGCAAGACTGTCAGCATTAATCGCCTCACGCATTTCCTCTAGTGAATGTCGCGCCGCTAACAGATGTTTCTCCGAAGGGGTATCAATCCCATAAAAGCACGGATGCTTTGTTGGCGGAGAGGTAATGCGCATATGCACCTCCTTCGCCCCAGCAGCGCGCACCATATCGACAATCTTACGTGAGGTTGTTCCCCGTACGATCGAATCATCCACCAAAATAACGCGCCGTCCTTCCAGTACGGCTTTATTAGCGGAATGCTTCATCTTCACACCGAGATTACGTATTTGATCTGTCGGCTGAATAAAGGTGCGCCCCACATAATGATTCCGCACAATACCCATCTCGTAAGGTAGGCCACTTTCATGTGCATAACCAATGGCCGATGGCACGCCAGAATCCGGCACAGGCACGACAATATCCGCTTCTACACCACTCTCCCGCGCTAACTCTCCCCCAATGCGCGTCCGCACTTCATAGACGGACTGACCCTCCAACACAGAATCAGGGCGGGCAAAATAAATATACTCAAAAATACAAAAACGCCGCCCGACATCCCCAAAGGGCCAAAGTGATGTAACACCATCCCCATTGATAACAACAATCTCACCCGGTTCAATATCGCGAACATAATCCGCACCGATAATATCCAGCGCACATGTCTCGCTGGCCAATATCCATCCACCAGCCTTCTTCTCATAACCAGGCATCCGCCCTAACACTAAAGGCCGCACGCCGAGTGGGTCGCGCATCCCCATCATGCCGTTATCAGGTGTTAAAGTAATAAGAGAATAGGCCCCTTTAATCTGCTTCGCAGCATCCATCAGACGGTCAATAGCCGTATCATAAAGAGAAATCGCGATAAGATGGACAATAACCTCTGTATCCATCGTAGAATGGAAGATACAGCCACGCTTTACCAAGGCTTGGCGCAAGGTCGCAGCGTTAGTCAAATTGCCATTATGAGCAACAGCCAACCCCCCAAAGGCATAATCCGCATAAATGGGCTGAACATTACGTACATGCGTCCCGCCCGTTGTGCCGTAGCGGTTATGGCCAATCGCTGCTTCGCCGGGCAAGCCCTCTATAACCGTTTGGCTACCAAACACATCACCCACTAACCCAAGGGCTTTATGTTGATGAAAGGACTCGCCATCAAAACTGACGATGCCCGCCGCCTCCTGACCACGATGTTGCAGAGCATGCAGGCCTAGGGCTGTAAGAGCGGCTGCATTCGGCACACCCCACACACCAAAAACACCACATTCCTCATAAGGACGACTGGACGATTCAGGAAAAGACATAGACAGAGCAAACCTGACGAGCGAATCCCGCTCTTACTGAGTGACACAGCAGCGCATGAAACGCTGCCCCTTCAATGGCTATTTGGAGCCATAATGGCAAGATGTTCCGACCAGGAAAGCGGTACATAACCCTGCAAAAAAGCAACGCCTTGCACAATATAAGGGGAGAGGGTGCTCCCTTTCATCGCAGTTTCCAGCCAATCTTGGGCAAGATACCCTCCTGCGCAAAAAAGCAACACTAAAACCACATAACCACGCACCACACCAAAGCCTGCCCCTAAAAGAGCATCCAGCGGACCAGAGAGAACAACCCGAAGCGCGCGCGCTAACTGCCCTATTACAAAGTTAAGCACAATCAACACCAATACAAAAAGGACTAACCGCCCACCCCAATAAAGCAACGGCGTCCCTTGAAGGGAGGGCACAACCAACGGACCAAGCTTTGCCAAAACAGCACCGCCTGCCCGCATGACAACCCACACACTCCCGACCCAGACCAACAAAGCCCCGCTCTCGCGAGAGACGCCTCGCATCAATCCCCATAATGCCGAAAGCCCAATGAGACTGAGAATCCCCCAATCCATTGGTCCTAGATGCTCTAAAAACGTCCCATGCAGGCCTGCCATAACGACTCTAAAGCCCTCCGCCTCTCACTATAATTAGGGCAATTTGGTAGAACGATACCGCCCACCCTTACGCGCTCTTATGCCACGCTCTAACAAATCTGCCGAGAGGTCGAGCCGCTCTTTTAGTTCCTGCCATATAGCGGCCTCATCAATCCCATGCTGTCGCCATATTTTTTGAAGCTCCTGCAAAAAGAACGCACTATCACTTACCAGAGCCTTTGGATCGCCATAGAGATAATCCAACAAGCAATCAGTCGCCTGCTCTGCAAAGAGCTTGCACTCTTGGCCCGCCTCCAGCTCCACGCGCTCTTTGGTAAGTGTGTCTTTTATGGATTTTTTCATCACGTCATTACTATAGCGATTCCACTACCTTATGCGAAAGAAAAGAAAGCACACGAGGGCGTTACCGCTCTTCCAACAATCAAAAACTCAATCAATCATAAATATTTTTTAAAGATTCGCTTAATAAACATATTTTTTGTTCTATCACACCTTAAAAATATGACTTTCCATAAGAAAGACACCTTGCGTCAGAAATCATATGTTAATATTCTAACCAAGATGACTCAGCAGAATATTCTGCTTTAATCCTTATGATTGATGGCAAAAGCTCATGTCTCTAACTTGGGAAAACTCACAGAATTACAGTAATGATCCAAGCAGCTACTCACCCGGCTTCTGGTTCCATAGGTCATGGTTTCCCGAGGGAAGACCATTTGACCCGGATGAACAACTCTCTCCATTTGACAATTTAACACCTAATTTAACAGCCTATAAGCTTGTCGTGGACGGCAATACGACTGTTTCACCGGGCAATACAGCCCTCGCGTCTCTATATTTCGAAGAGACCCCTTCAATCATAGCAAGAGTAACGCTAAAATATGAAGGTGCCCTTTTCCAGGGGGCTGTTGAACCTAATATCATAGCCGAGCTCCAAATTACGGGCATCTCCTTTGTAGATAGGACAACAGGCAAGCCCGTAACGGTTAGTAATGTCGCGAACCAGGCGAATACCTACTATTCCCCTGACCTATACCAACTCCAACAAAGCATTGCGAATGGCACATTAGCCAATAATTATACCTTCCTACAGCTCGCGCCTGCCGACTCTGCAATCACCGATAGCGAACGAGGCACAGTCAGAGCGGGCCTCCCGGTTGCTGTGGGCCCAAGCCCAGGTTGGCAGCTGCGCGATCCCCCCATTGTGGTTGCCTGCTTCCTCCCCGGCGCTATGATTACAACAGAGGCAGGCCCTAAGGCTGTGGAGGACCTTGCTGTTGGGGACCTTGTCCTTACAGGTCCTATCGGAGATCAGAAGTTAGAGCCTGTCACATGGGTCGGAAAAGGCCATGTATATGTCCTTCCACACCTTCCATGTGATGAAGCAGGGTACTCAATTTGCATTCGCAAGGATGCACTCGGGGAGGGCTGCCCTAATGCGGACCTTTATGTGACATCAGAACATACGCTCTATTTTGAAGGACGGCTCGTCCCGGCGCGTATGCTCGTTAATCATCGGTCCATCTATTACGATCGTGAGCAACTCTCTTATGAGTATTATCATTTTGAGACAGCCTCTCACAGCATCGTGCATGCCAATAATGTGGCCACTGAGAGCTATCTCGATACAGGCAATCGCCGCCATTTCCGGGCGGCACAGCCGCAGCAAGATGGTAATGTGCTTGCCTTCCCAACACCAAAAGAATGGGCAAAGGATGCTTACGCTCCGCTCACGGTGACAGCAGACTTCGTTCAACCGCTTTATCAACGGCTTGAGGAACGAGCTAAATCTCTTGGCTTCGCTTCCCAGCAACCTTCTGCCACTCTTACCTACGACTCCAACATCCATCTCATCACCGATAAAGGGGAGACACTCCACCCCCTACGCCGCGTGAAGGACCGGGTCGTCTTCCATCTGCCAGAAGGGGTGAAAACATTGCGTCTTCGCTCTCGGACAAGTCGCCCTTGCGACACGCTCGGCCCGTATATTGATGACCGCCGTAATCTCGGTGTCCTCGTTGGGGAGATAGAACTCCACCAAGGCGGGCAGGTACACACCATCACCCATCATCTCACAGATCAACATACAGGATGGGATGTAAAGGAGGAGGCTCCTTGCCGCTGGACAAATGGTGATGCTCTCCTCCCCCTCCAAGGGATAGACCTTGCTCGTGAGCATACCATTTTAACCATCCAACTCCTCACAGAAGGGCCTTATCGTGAGAGCCCCGCCCACGGGGAGAACATCTTACAACAGGCTGCCTCATAACCTTGCGGGCCTCTCCTTTCCTCATAAAGGAGAGGCCCAATGGACGATAAACTGCCCAAAATCCTTTTCTCCCCGTGGAGAATCTTCTATACCTCTCCCCTATATGAATGGCGGTTATTGTCTTCTATCATGTGGGGTTCGGTTCTTATGAGTGTATCCGCCACACGCTACCGAGTGTGCTGTGCCTCAGCCATCATCCTCATAGGCAGCCTTCTCTCCCCTCATCACGCATGGGGGCAAGCTACACCCGTTGCAGGCTACTCCCCCGGCGCGCGTAGTGCCACAACCGCCAATACGATGCTTGATAGCGTTGTCGGCAATGCTCACTCTCCGCTTAAAAAACAAACCAGCATCACGGGCGACCTTTACCATATCGCTGCCGATGGCACTGTTACTGCGCCCAATGGGTTAATTGTCCCCCCCAGTGGTTGCCAAACCCCCAGTACGACCCGCCTCCCGACTGGCCAAGCGGCTAGTGCTCCAAACTCCCATTATCAATTTGGCACCGGCCGGCGTGGAAAAGGGTTTGAGACCGTAACCATCGGGGTAAGTGAACAACCTATCCTCGCAACATCCAGTCCCCATCCCCCCACAACACGTCGGGCAACACTCAATGCCTCTTTTGGTCCTACCGGCATTTATATTCTGCCAGAGCCATGCACGCGCTCCCATCCAAGCGACCGCGCCTTAACGTTAGATGCCGCCACCAGCCTTGCCAGTGCCGATGGCAACGCCTTTACTCTAGCGGGTAATCGCTCTCATGAGATCCCCGTCAATACAGCACAACGCTTACCTGATGGGGATATTGACTTAAGCAATAATGCTCTCGCTGGCCCCACCTCTCCGTAATGCCCACTTCTTCCACATCAGAACGGGCCTTAAAAGAGTGGCGCATATGGTCATGGTCTGCTTTATTGGGCTTGCTCCTCATTCCTGCACAAGCCCTTGCCCAAGGTGTTCCCCCTGCCACCACACAAGCCGGTGTGCCCATCACCGCTTTGCCAGAACCATTTGGCCTTTTTAATCGCCATACAATCGGCGGGCCCTCTGCTAATGTCCAAGGTACAACATCAGGCGATAACACCCCCAACACATCCCCGCCTGTAACAGAGCCCATTCCCCAAGGCCCTGCCGGACCAAACCCAACCCCCCATATGGCTAATGATGTGGCTTTGCCGCATCTCCAAGCTGTGGTCCTCCAACCTGCAGGTCAAACTGGCAGCCAACTGGACCAACAGCCCATTTCCTCAGCCGGGCTAAGGCTTAGCCACGCACCGGGGCTTTATAAAATCATCCTGCCTTATATAGGCAAACCCCTTACCTTCCAGAAAATGCACGAACTTACAGGGGCGATTGCCGTCTTTTATCGCCAACATGACCGCCCCTTTATCAGCGTAACGGTTCCGCCGCAGCGCGTGCATAATGGTGTGCTGCATATTGATATTTCCGAATACCATTTGGAGCGCATCACGGTGCATGGCAACCGCTGGACGCCTGCTTGGCAAATCCGGCAGACCAGCACACTCAGCCCCAACCAAACCATGGCCCTCACCTCCCTTCAGACGGAGCTAGACTGGCTTAACCTTAATCCTTTTCACACGGCAGACCTCATCTACCGCCCCGGTACGCACCCCGGCAGTACGGATGTGGATATTAATATCACAGACCGCTTCCCCGTTTATGCTTATGCCGCCATGAATAATCAGGCCGACCGCTCCTTAGGGCGGTTTAACTGGTACACGGGAGCCTCATGGGGAAACGCTTTTGGGCTGGGGCACATCCTGACCTATCAATTCAACCGCACTTTTATGAATCGCTTTGACAACCATACAGGCAGTTGGACCATCCCTCTTTTTGGGCATAATGCGCTCCAAATCTTTGGCAATTACGCCCTCTCTCACCCCACCAGCAACACGCGCGACCTCATCAACCGTGGTCAGAGCGGGCAAGTCTCCCTACGCTGGCTCCATATGTTCGACCATATCGCCCTAGGCCGTAATGCTGGTCTTGATGGCATGATTCAAGTTGGGTTTGATTGGAAGAATACCCATTCCGACCAATTCTACCATGCACGGACCATCACCCTCTCCGAGGCCGATACAGCGCAATTTGTGGTAGGCTATACAGGCTCCCTCCAAGACGCATGGGGGCAGACGCAAATTAATAACCAATTCTTTTACGGTCCCGGCGGCCTACTCCCCAATGATACACGCCGCGCTTATGAGGGCATCTTCCCGAAATCCAGCCCGAATTATGTTTATGACCGCCTCATGCTCACCCGCACACAAAATCTTCCTTACGGGTTTTCCTCCACCACGAAGGTAACCTTCCAACGTGCGAGCAAAAATCTACTCTATAGTGAGCAGCTCATGATTGGGGGAATGGGCAATGCACGCGGTTATTTTGCCAATACATCCTTCGGCAGTAACGGCAATGCTGTAAGCGAGGAGATATTCACCCCCGCCCTCTCTCTCCTCAAACTCGCCCATATCCCCACAGCAGGACAGCCAGATAGCAATAAGCTGGGTATCTTTTGGGATTGGGCAGATAACCGCCAAGTCCGCCATGTCGGCACAGGGCCACGCGCAGCTAGCCTCGCCAGCATTGGCGCAGACCTCACCGGTAGCCTCAATAGGCACATCAACCTTACAGTCGACGCCGGGATACGCCTGCGCCGCATCCATACAACAGAGCTCGCAAATCGCCGTGGGACGTTCTGCGACTTCCAAATTGTGGGGGGATTTTAAGCCCCTGCCCGCGGGAGGTTAAGCTCCTGCCATACATGATTCAACGCACGGACCAAAGAGTCTAAATCTGCCTCTGTATGCAGCGGCCCCGGCGTAAGGCGCAAACGCTCCGTGCCGCGCGGGACAGTCGGGTAATTAATCGGCTGAAGGTAATGACCATGCTCTTTTAAGAGCCGGTCTGTCACCTCACGGCACAAAGCCGCATCCCCCACCATCACCGGCGTAATATGCGATTGCGCGGGCATATAAGGGAGTTTCACTGCCTCTAGCTTCTTCCGCAAAGAGGCTACAGCGGCTTTCTGCCCCTTACGTTCGGCATCGCTATGGCGCAAATGCCGCACACTCGCCAGAACCCCCGCGGCAATCATCGGTGGCAAAGAGGTCGAGAAAATAAAGCCAGAACCAAAAGAGCGCACAAAGTCGCATAACGCCGCCGAGGCTGCAATATAGCCCCCCACCACGCCATAAGCCTTGCCTAATGTGCCTTCAATCACTGTCAGGCGATGCTCCAACCCACGCTCCTGCGCGACACCACCCCCTTGAGGGCCATACATCCCAACCGCATGGACCTCATCAAGATAGGTCATCGCATTATAGCGGTCAGCAATATCGCAAATCTCCTCAATCGGAGCGATATCGCCATTCATGGAATAGACTGATTCAAAAGCCACAATCTTGGGCGTCTCAAGCGGAAACTCTTTTAGCTTCGCTTCTAAATCTTGTAGGTCATTATGCTTGAAGATGCGCTTCTCCGCACGGGAGTGACGAATCCCCTCAATCATGGACGCATGGTTCAATTCGTCAGAAATCACCACACAGCCCGGTAAACGTGCCGCTAATGTTCCTAGTGTAACCCAATTTGATAAATAGCCTGAGTTAAATAATAACGCGCTCTCCTTACCATGGAGAGACGCAAGCTCTCTCTCCAAACTAACATGGTAATGATTAGTGCCAGAGATATTACGCGTTCCCCCCGCGCCAGCCCCGCTTTCATCCAATGATTTATGAATCGCCGCTATAACATCAGGATGTTGCCCCATCCCCAAATAATCGTTAGAGCACCATACCGTCACATCACGCCCAACACCGTGATGAAATGCCTTGGGGAACTTACCTGCATGACGCTCTAACTCCGCAAAATAGCGGTAGCTACCATCAGCACGCAGGCCATCTAATGCGGTTTGAAATAGGGTATCGTAATTCATAAAATAGTTCTCCTTGCGGGCCTCACTTTAGGTCTCACTCCCCAGAAAGCAAGGCTTAAACACTGTTATAGGCGAAAACATGATTACAGAAACCTTAAAAGGGGACCATAAAACTACTATTTTCCTCTCCATTCCGTTATAGCTAACTCCTCTTATGATTCCCCATCACGGGGCTTGCTGCCGGAGGGCCTCTCTTTTGCCTATGTCCGCCTCATCTCACCAAAATGAACATCCCCGTTTTGCTGCTTTACTGCCTTACTGGCAGGTCACACTGGCTGCCTTTAGCGGCTGGTTTTTGGATGCGTTTGACCAAACCGCCCTCATGTTTACCCTCCCCGATATTGCAAAGGATTTCGGCTGTTCATTGGCGATGTTAGGCAGCGTCTTTTTAGCGCAAGCTCTGGGGCGCGCTGTTGGCAACACAGGGTGGGGATGGCTCTCAGACCGCTTCGGACGCAAACCAGCCTTTACATTAGGCGTCCTTTTCTTTGCCCTGTTCGCCGCGTTAACCGGCACAACGCATCATCTCCTCAGCCTCATCATCATTCAATTCCTTTTCGGCATTGGCTTTGGGGGAGAATGGACCGCCTCCGCCACACTCTTGATGGAGAGCGTACCCGCCCCGCTCCGCCCCTTAGCCTCTGCTACAATGATGTCCGGTTATGAAATCGGCTATATGGCCGCAGCAGGGGCGCAGGCTTTAATTCTGCCACATTATAGCTGGCGGCTTATGTTCTTTATCGGCTTACTCCCGGCTTTACTCGTCATCTTTATTCGCCTTGGAGTGGCAGAAAGCCCCCTCTGGCTCGCCACGCAAGAAAAGAAGAAGCACGCAACACATACCTCCCCAACCGCCGAGAAAGGCCCCAGCCTATGGCATATCATACGTGCCTTCTGGAACGGAGCTGCTTTCCAAGCTGTGGCCTTTATGTGCTTCCTAGAGTTCCAAAAAGCAGCATTATACACATTCTACCCCACGATTTTGCGGGAGCATCACCATCTAAGCCCCCAGCTTATCTTCTGGCCCGTAGCACTTTATTGCCTCGGCTCTTTTAGTGGGAAAATCCTATGCGGGGCTTTAGCTGCACGCTTTGGGGAGGCCCGCATCATGCGCCTTGCCCTCCTAACAGTCATACTTTTAATCATCCCCTTCCTCAATGCAGGACCATGGGCCATTTTGCTGGCATCAGCCTTCCTCATCGGGGCGGCCGCATCAGGCGTTTATGCCCTTGTGCCACATTATCTCTCCCAACGCTTCCCTAATGAACGCCGCAGCGCGGGTATGGGCACAAGCTATGCTGTTGGCTCATTAGGGCAAGGCTTAGCAGGTCGCATTGTACCCGCTCTTGGGCCTCTCGTGGCAGGGCTGCCCATCGCTGCAACCATATGCGTGCTCGCTGGTACGATGATGAGCATCGGGGTAACGTTCTTCCGCCCGAAAGATGTGCAAAACTTCTAAGGGATTCAGCACAAAAAAGGCGGCCTTTTTGGGGCCGCCTTTTACATAAGGTCCTTATGACCTCTAGGCCTTAGAAGCTTACATTCACACTACCTGTAGCACCGCTTTCGGTAGAGTGGTTGCCATATTGGCCGATATAGGAGAGGTCCAGATTAATGCGGTTTGTAATCTGTGCCGTAATGCCTGCATCCGTCACAGCGGCATTGCTGGAGAGCAGAACACCAGCAACATCCATCGTGCTTGTTCCACCACCGGCAACAAAGCCTTCATGCAGCCCGGGCTGCAAACGCCCAAACCCATGACGATACCCCGCCATAATATGCGGCATAAAGACAGCCTTACCAATATTCACCCGCGTGGCCGCACGGAAGCCAAAGGTGGAGAAGGTCACACCCTGATCCGTCCCCCGGCTGCGCAAGGCCGCATCATTACCATGCTCACGATAGCTGTTCGTCTGCATATTGACGTAAGCCACATTCATAAAAGGCTCAAACACTGTACGGCCTGCGCGCAGCTTATAGCCAAGCTCCGCATAGGCTTGCGCTGTACCGCCCAGATAGCTGCTCCGCACACGGCTGCCATAATCCCCAACAGCAATCTGACGGCGCGTGTTAATCACATTCCAGCTATAATCGGCCCCTAAACGAAGGTTCAGCCGCCCCCAATGCGTCCCCGCATAGGCCCCAACAGAGATGTTATTGCTGTTACCAGAGGAGGACCGCCCACGCGCCACATTAAATTGAGAATGACCATAGGAGAGCAGCCCACCAACACGCCAATGACTATGGTTGATGGGGGTATCGGCCCCGATGATAAAGCCTGCCGTGTTATGGTGCATCAGCGCGGCATTACCATCCCCGCTATTATGGCCTAAGCCCCCATAAGCTTGGCCCCAGAGGACAGCATGGTCAGAGTAGCAGGCCTCGTTCTTTTTATGCGTTTTGAGGTCATAAACACTCTGCCCATTACGCCCATAATCACAATCTGCATTGGCGAGACGGTTAATCACAGCATTGCGGAGATAGAAGCTATCTTGGATTAACGCTGTGCGGATGGAGGCATGTAACTCACCCGAGAGATTATCAAGCGCGCGGCGAGCTTGGTCTTTGGTCAGGCCCGTTAAGGCTGTCACCAACCCACTCCCTGCACCGACATGGCTTACCCCTCGGCCAGCCGTCACCTCATTATGCGTCCCGCCAATATCACCAAAGCCAGTGCTATTGCGCTTCAACACAATATCGACCGCATCAGCACTATAAGCGAGGGTCGGGTCCAGATACGCATATTGCGCGGCGAGATTGGTCGTTAGGCCATCAAATTGACCGCTCACCCCTTGTGTGGCTGTCAGCACGCGGTACGCCTGCCCATAAGTTAGGCCTGCCCCTGCATTTTTAACAATCAGGTCGAGCGTCCCACCCGCTAAGTTTGCCTTGCCTGCAACGGCCAGACGGTCAGAGGTTAGCTCCTTATACCCAGCCCCCTTTGCCGTGGTCAGGCTCTGGCCTGTCGTGTCGCTAGTGCCATTAATGCGAAGGATGGAGCCTTTCGCCATGCTCACATCACCTGCGACATTCAGGGTAGAAGGCGTGTTAGAGCCAACCGTCCCAGGTGCAATAAGGCCACCCGACTGAACATTTAAACTATGAAGACTACCCGTCCCACGCAATGTACCGCCATTTTGGACATCCGTTAGACCACCAATATAAGGAGATACCTGACCATCTACTTCCAACGTACCTCCATTTTTAATGGTTAAATTGCCAGTAGACGCGTAATAATCATTAAGAACTTCCGTCCCCCCAGCAATGGTTAACCCAGCACCCCCAAAACCCAGCCGTTTATAGCCCCATGGGCCTGTGTTAGAATCAAATTACCGTTTAGGGTCGTTCTGTTACCCTTCCCAGTGTTATATGAAAACGCTGTAACATCATTATCTTTGTCTTTATTAGTATCCCCAAAGACAAAATCACTCTTAGACGATATGTCACCCTCAGCAACGACATTACCTAGAAACGTGGAAGCACCAGCATCGGAAGAAATATTATGTATAGTGGCGTTTCTTATGGTGAGGGCGCCTAAGTTCTTTATATCCCCACCAACACTCACCTTACCTTGCGGCTGATCTCCTATCTTAGTTGTCGTCTCATTCAGCAAGTCCCCAGCAATAGACCCATCTAAGTGGAAATCACCCCCTTTAACATCTGTTAAACCTGTATAGGTATTTTGACCACTAAAGAATACACCTCCTCTGAAGAGATTCACACCACCACTACCAGAAATACTACCAAAATATGGCTTAATATAATTAGCATTCACGATATTTAGTGTATTTTTACCTAATATAACGCTACCAGAGCCACTAATGGTATTCACAGTTTCATCTGATGCCGCCTTACTGATATCAAAACTACCCTGTTGCTCAATATCAATGGAAGCAGACTGGGCAATACTGCCTTGACCAGCAAGGGCGAGGGTACCCTCATTTACATTAGTGGAGCCTGTATAGCTGTTATTGCCTGTTAGGGTCTGCGTGCCCGTACCCACTTTCACGAGGCTACCAGCATTCTTAGAGCTATCATTTTGGATGACGGAATCTAGCGTATCATCCTGATTCAATGCACCAACAGTGAACGTCCCCTTTAATGAGATAGTCCCCCCTCCATTGCCAGAGAGCGAGCCAACACCACTACCCCCAACAGCGTTTATCGCTCCTCCGTTATTTTTAATGGTCGCCGCATCTGCGCGAGAAGAATCGTTAAGATTAATTATACCGCCATTATTATTTGTAATGGTCGATGCACCAACAGAGGACGCATTATTAACATTTAAAACAGCGTTGATCCCATAACCGCCTCTATTATTTATATCTGCATGGCCATTCGTGTCAGCTGAATTAAGATTAATCGTGCCTCCATCATTAATTATACTATGATAACCTAATGTAGCGTGATTATTCACATTAAGTGTCGCATTGCCTACAAAAACGGTGCCGCCATGTGCATCGCTTGATGAGGCCCCAAAAGGGGTATCACTATTAGCGTTAATTGTCGTCTTCGTAGGGAATGAGGCATCATTAAAAGAGCCTTTAAAGTACGTATCCCCCGTATAAGTGTTATTCCCATTAATATTAAGAACAGAGGGATTATCTCGATTACCCCACACTTCGAGCTTCTGTCCCGGCCCAACGATAGAGCCCTTCAACGTACCTGTATGGCCATTTAAGTCCAACCCGGCATAGTTATTAAACGCACCAAGGATAACGGTACGGTTCGTAGTCACATCCCCACCAAGCCGCAAGGTACCGCCATCAATATTCAGAGCTGTCCCAGCAGCCCCTAAACTTTGGTCAGACGCAATTTGGAGTACCCCGCCCATAACGACAGTCCCCCCCCCGTGTAGCTATTCGCCACACTAAGGTTCAACGTCCCTAAATCAGTCTTAACAAGTGTCGTAGAGTTGCCAGACTTATCTGTAATATTTGTACTAATATTTGCAACCGTACCGGTACCCACCATGGTCCCATCCCCCACACGAATCACAGAAACTGCACCGGTTGGGTTATAAAGAAGGCCCGCGTTTTGTGCTGCACTTTGACTTTTTTGATTCGTTACATCAAATGCAGATTGATTATACACCTTCCCATCTAAAACAATATTTGATGATGTACCTTAAGGGATAAGATAATATGATTGTGTATCATTCCCATTATGAGCAGGCGTAAACTGCATACCACCAACATCTACAGTCCCCGCTACTGTAATTGCGCCGTTCTCGGGACTGGAGGCCGTACTATGCTGAAAAATAGCATAACTACCGGCAGCCCACGGCGCACTCTCTGTTCCTGCAGCATTTGTCCAGTTTGTTTGTGCAGTATCGTCCTGCTTCCACACCCCGGAACCACCCTCCACTTGATTCGTAGGGGTCATATGAGTGCCATTCCAGAAAGATAAATTATCGGTCGAATTCGCCTCAACCAAATTGACCTGATGGTGACCTATCTGGAAACTGTCCGTTCCCCCTTGTGGAGTACCATAAACATTGAGACTTAACTTATCTCCCGTTTGGACCGTCCCCTCGTAAAGATAGAGGGTCCGTACCCCTGACCCTACATAATCAAATGACGAATGTGCTAGAACCTCCCCATTTAAAGTAAGATCACCTCCCACTTTAATAAGACCACCATGCTGACTTGTTGTGCGCGTAAAATCTGAGGTACCATCAACTGTTAAATTACCTCCAATTTTCAAATCATCCCATGGATTGGCCGCATAACCAGACTCAATCGTGCCGCCTGTCTGAATATATGTTGTACTATTACGGCTACCGATTGTACCTACACCATTAAGAAGACCGCCATCCTCAATCGTTACATTGCTTGTATTAGGAACACTACCATAGATGTGTAATCTGCCACCATATTTTACAGTAGTCGCACCGCTATAATCCATTTCATTATAAACATCAGTTGCACCAGCATATGTTACAAGATTTAGCTGGCCACTTACATTACCTCCAAATCCTTCTTTAGCATATTGAGCATCTTGACCAGCAAAGACGGTAATCGTCCCACCATTCCCTGTAATATCTGCACCAAGCTTATCATTATTACCCGGGGAGGTGATATTCAGATCCTTAGAGTACATATTAACTGTACCGCTATCGCCGGAAAGGCTTTTAATATTAACCGCCCCCCCCAACGCCAGAGCCCATCAGGTGAAGTGCAAGAACCACAAGCAGACCCAAGGCTAAAGATGCCGCCATTCATGATAACACCGCTAGAGGTCTCAATGCTTCCTTCTATCCCTAAAGCAAGCATACCTTGGGCTAATCGTGGTCGAACCCGTATAGCTATTTGCTGATGCCAATAATGTTGTACCCGGCCCATTTTGCACGACAGAAACCAGCTTGTTCCCATCATCTGTAATGGAATCAATATAAGGGACCATCTTACCTTGGGCAGACGTAAAAATCTTCGTCTCCCCCACTGGTTGAGGCGCCCCATCATCAGCCCACGCTGACGATACCATCGAGGAGAAAGAGGACACACTTGCCAGCAATAACGCACATCGTGCGGATAGTTTTAATGACCGACAAGCAGGCACTATCTCTAATGGCAATCGCATCCCACCTTGAACCTCGCGCATTTTCATCACGAACCTTCTCCCTGAATCGTTATTTAATTAATCAAAAAATGGGAAGAAGCATCTCCTTCATCAGTCAGGCTTGTCTATAAAAAATTACTTACCTCTTCAAATGGAGTAATTTTGTCCTTATGCGTTATTAAAAAAACCCAATGCTGAAAAAAGGATAGGTAACACTGCCTACTTCCTCATTTTTCTAAAGAAATCAGCCTTTTTAGAGGGAAAACTTGCCTTTTTTTTACAATCAAGTGAATACCCCAATAACCTTATTTAAGTACAGCTTAGGCGAAACAGACTCTCTTAGACATCCATATAGGATTGAGCTACCCATTCCGCTACACGGATTCCATCCATCCCAGCAGAGAGGATACCCCCTGCATAGCCAGCCCCTTCCCCCGCCGGGTAAAAGCCACGCACAAGCGGGCTTTGGCCAGTATCATCCCGCAAGATGCGCAGAGGCGAAGAGGTCCGCGTCTCCACCCCCGTCATCACCGCATCATCCATGCTATAGCCCTTAATCTTGCGCTCAAAACGCGGCAGAGCTTCCCGGATGGAGGCCACGACAAAATCTGGCAAACATGTTGTAAGGTCTGTCGGGGTAACACCCGGCTGATAAGACGGCACAACCGCTCCCAAAGAGGTTGAAGCCCGCCCTGCGAGGAAGTCCCCCACTCGTTGAGCTGGGGCCCGATAAGCCCCACCACCCGCTATAAACGCAGCCTTCTCCCAATGACGTTGGAAGGCAATCCCCGCCAAAGGCTCATCGGGAAAATCCACCCCCGGCCGAACCTCCACAACAATGCCGCTATTAGCATTACGCTCCGCACGGGAATATTGGCTCATCCCATTGGTGACGACTTGACCTTCCTCCGAGGTTGCTGCGACAACTTGCCCACCCGGACACATACAAAAAGAATATACACCCCGGCCCGTACTAGCATGATGCACCAGCTTATAATCCGCAGCACCAAGCAGAGGATGCCCCGCTTGCGGGCCAAAACGCGCAACATCTATCACTGATTGAGGATGCTCAATCCGCACCCCAATAGAGAAAGGCTTGGCCTGCATCGGCACGCCACTCTCATGCAGCATAGCAAATGTATCGCGTGCTGAATGCCCCACCGCCAAAATCACCCGCTCCGCAGGTAAAACCTCCCCAGTAGAAAGCCTAACCCCAGTAATCTGCCGCATATCTGGCTTATCTGCACAAGCTGCCGTCTCAATGCCCTCCAGCCGTGTCTCAAACCGATATTCACCACCGAGAGCCTCAATCTGAGCCCGGAGGGACTGCACAACCGTCACTAAACGAAACGTCCCAATATGGGGTTTGGAGAGATATAAAATCTCCTCCGGGGCTCCGGCCTTTACGAACTCCTCCAAAACCTTACGGCCAAGATGACGCGGGTCCGACACGCCAGAATAAAGCTTGCCATCAGAGAATGTACCGGCACCCCCCTCGCCAAATTGTACATTACTTTCCGCTGTAAATTGCGCCTTCCGCCATAGGGCGAATGTATCGGCCGTGCGCTGCCTAACAGCACGACCACGCTCTAAAATAATCGGCTTTAACCCTGCTTGAGCTAAAATAAGAGCCGCCATCAACCCACATGGCCCTGCCCCAACCACAATAGGGCGCGCGGCCCTTTCACGTTGTTCTGCGGTCAATATCGGGGCGACCCAGCGCGTATCGGGGGTAGGGCGAATCTGCTGGTCATCGCCAAAACGCGCTAAAACAGCCTCACAATCCCGCACGTCACAATCGAGCGTATAGACAAGCTGTATATGCCCCCGCCGCCGTGCATCATACCCACGGCGGAAGATATGATAGGCCCGCAAAGCCTCTGCCTCTATGCCCAGACGCGTAATAATCGCCGTGCGTAGCTCATCCTCTGCATGGTCTAGGGGGAGAGCAAGGTTACTCAAACGAAGCATAGGAGAAGAAGCTGTCATGCCCGCTCCTTTACTGCTAGCAACGCGGCTCTGGCAAGCAGGCTCAGCACAAGCAGAGCAGAAAAATGATGCATCGTGAATAAGTTTCCCTTATCATTAGCCTTCCTGTGCTTTCCTCTGCCTATCAGGATATTCATGACGACCACCGCCCATCACCACCATGACCATGACCATCATGACCACCATACGCATACACATGGGCATGGGCATGGGCATGGGCATCATCACGGGGGGCATAGCCATGCGCCAACCTCTTTTGGTGGCACCTTCCTCATCGCCATTCTTCTCAATTCTGCCTATCTGATTGGGGAGGCCGGATGGGGATTTGCCGCCCATTCTCTCTCCCTTTTAGCCGATGCCGGGCATAATCTCTCCGATGTATTAAGCCTACTTGCCGCATGGGGCGCACAAGCCCTCGCCCGCCGCAGCCCCAGCGAACGCTTCACTTACGGTTTTAAACGCGCCACGATTCTCACCGCTCTCCTCAATGCAACCATCCTTTTGCTCGTCACGGGGGGGATTATTTGGGAGGCTATCTGGCATTTCATCCATCCAGAAATCGTCCACGGCCGGACAATCAGCATCGTAGCGGCTATTGGCATCCTCATTAATGGTGGCACGGCTTTATTGCTCATGCGCGGGGCGCATCACGACCTCAATATGCGCGGGGCCTTCCTCCATATGGCCTCCGATGCTCTTATGGCCCTAGGGGTCGTCATCGCAGGGGGGCTTATCACCCTCACAGGCTCTTCCTTCATCGACCCCTTAGCGAGCCTCATCGTCTCTGGGTTGATTATCTGGGGCACATGGTCGCTTCTGACCCACGCACTCGGCCTCGCTTTAGATGCGGTCCCACACAGCATCACACCACGCGCTGTTGAGGATGCCCTACGCGCTATGCCCGCTATTGCGGACCTCCATCACCTCCATATCTGGCCAATCAGCACAACCGAAACTGCTCTAACGGTCCATCTCACCCTCCACCCCTTCCCTGAAGGATACAGCGCGCAAGACGCACAAAGCCAGATTGCGGCAACCCTGCATGAAGCCACCCATCTGTTGCAAGAACGCTTTGCCATCGGCCATCCGACCTTCCAAGTCGAGGCTGCTACGGCTACGGCCTGCTCTGCACCGCATTGCACGCCAGAGGCTCACCATACATCAACCACAACCACGGACTAACCCCATGGCTGCCGCTCTCCCACTCCCAACCCAAGAGGCCCCCCCTTATAACGCCGCAACGAAACTACGTTTGCGGGTTGCACGCCTCTCTATCCTTGTGAGTGTGATTGTCCTGAGCATCAAATACACAGCATGGGCTGTCTCACATTCCGGGGCTTTGCTCTCTGACGCTATCGAGACCATCCTTAACGTCCTTGCTGCCATCGGCACTTTATGGGCCGTTGCCTTCGCTGCACGCCCTGCGGACGACAACCACCCTTACGGACATGGCAAAGCTGAATATGTTTGGGCCGTGATAGAAGGCGTACTCGTTGTCCTCACCGCCCTCGTCATCCTTGCTATTGCAGGGCATGATGCCCTCCATATTCATGCGCCAGAAGCCCCCTTACCCGGCGCGTTGCTCAATGCTTCAGCGGGGGTTATCAACCTCCTCTGGGCACTCATCTTGCGGAGGATGGGCAAAAAGCACCATTCACAAGCACTCAGCTCCGCAGGGGATCATGTTCTCTCCGATGTTTGGGCCAGTATTGCCCTGCTCGTTGGTGTGTGCCTCATCCCTGTCCTTCATTGGCTTTGGTTGGACCCACTCCTCTCCGCCTTTGTGGCCTTAAATGTCCTATGGACAGGCTTTGGCATGATGCGCCATTCCATGACCGGTTTGCTTGATGAGGCCCCCCCGCCGGAGCTTGTCAGCCAAGTGGGCCAGACCATCACCCAAGCTGGCCAAGGCGCATTAGAGGCTCATGACCTCCGTATGCGGCGCGTTGGGGCTCTTTATTTCGTGGAATTCCATCTCATCGTCCCCGATGAAATGCGTATTACGGATGCTCATGATATTTGCGACCGCATCGAACATGCCATCCGCGCCGTATTAGGCCGCTCTTCCATTCATATTCATGTCGAGCCAGAAGACCTCGCCAAACGTCATAAACCCGGTGCGAGCGGTGTGTTGGTGATGTAACACGGCCTCCCCATACGTCCCTCCTGTTACGGTAAGGTCACATCTGCCATGCAAATGCACATCTCCCCTTGACCACACCCCGCCCTGCATCCGAATACGGGACCGAAATCCCTTCACCCTGACCCCGTGGCGGACCCACCCGAACTGTGCCCGATTCTTCCCAACCAACCCCACCTCCTGCCCCAAGCTCACCCCATGCGATGAAGCGGCGTAACCGTATTACGCGCTTTCGCCGCTCGGCACGCACGCATACAACGCATTGGCAACGCTCCCTCATCTTTTGGGCAGGAGCAATTACGGTTGGTATCATTGCATGGCTCTTTGCTCGCGCTGCTGATTATGCCAGCCATCTCTGCCTAAACTTAAACCACTGGAACCCTTATATCATGCTCGCTATCATCCCTAGCGGGCTAGCCCTCTCCATGTGGTTGACCAAACGCTTCTTCCCCGGTGCGCAAGGCTCTGGCATCCCTCAAACAATCGCTACACTGCATATTGAGGACTTCTCCCTCATCAACCGCATTTTGGCGTTACGGATTGCCTTTGGTAAAATCTGCCTCACCACCTTAGGGCTGCTCTGCGGGGCATCCATCGGGCGTGAAGGGCCAACAGTGCAGGTTGGTGCCGCTATTATGCACGCTTATTCCCGCTTTTTGGGTCATGCGAATGTCTCCACACGCCGGGGCGTTATCCTCGCAGGCGGGGCAGCCGGGGTGGCAGCGGCCTTCAACACCCCCCTTGCCGGGATTGTCTTTGCTATTGAGGAACTCTCCAGCTCCTTCCACCAACGGACCTCCGGCTTCATGCTCACAGGGGTTGTAATTGCTGGTGTAACGGCCATTGTCCTAACAGGGGGCAATTATACATATTTCGGCCATGCATCAGTTGATGTCCCTGTTGGCACAGCATGGATCGCCGTCCTCGCATGCGGCATCCTCGGCGGGCTGGGTGGTGGGGCCTTTTCCGCTTTTCTCATCCGTGTGGGGAAGGGGTTGCCGGGTAAAATTGGCCGCATCCAACGCTCCAGGCCTGTTCTCTTTACCGCCCTATGCGGCGTTTTGCTGGCTATTCTCGGCATTGCTAGCCATGGCGAGACATTCGGCACAGGGTATATCCAAGCCCATCACCTCGTTGATGGCTCCCGCCATGGCCATATGTCTTATTTCTTGATGAAATATGCCGCGACCATCATTTCTTATTGCTCTGGCATACCGGGCGGGTTGTTCGCCCCCTCCCTTTCCATTGGGGCCTCCGTCGGGGGGTGGGTAGCACGTTTCCTCCCCCATACCGCCCCCGGTGCAGTGGTTCTGCTCGGCATGGTGGGCTATTTCTCCGGCGTGGTGCAATCGCCCCTCACCGCCACCGTCATTGTGATGGAAATGTGCGATAACCAGCAAATCACCCTTGCTTTGTTGGCCACCGCCTTCCTCGCCTTAGGCGTCTCACGCATGGTCTGCTCCCATTCCCTTTACGGGCAACTCGCCGACCAATTCCTCGCCCGGCAGGAAGGGTATCTACAAAAGCAGCATGACCAAACCCGCCAAGCCTCATCAGACCATTCCACGCCGGAAGAAGCACCATAAGGGCCGCTTCTTCCAGCATCAGCCCTTATGCGTGGGCAGATAAATCCACCACACCGATATAGCCTTCCTCTGTTCCGAAGATGACAGCCCCGCCTTGGGGGGTGAAGGCAATGGCATTTACCGCACCACGGGCCACACCACCGCTACGCTGGCCATTGCATAAGGGCAGGATGCGGTCGGCCCCCGGTGCGTTATCCTCCATTGTAGCGGGGACTTCTGCGAGGAGCACCGTGCCATCCTCAAAACCAATGGCGAGAATATCATCCGTGGGATGAGCACAAACGCAGGTCACAAACAAACCCGGCAGACGTGCTAACTCCATAGGTGGCTTGCCCATTGGTCCCCCGCCAAAGAAAGGCCATAGAACAGCCGCATCCGCCCCCGAAGTCGCCAACCAACGCCCCTTACGCGTAAAGCTCATGGAGGCGATTTTACGCGGATAGCCGCTCATGCGCATATTATGCCCATCGGATAAACGCCACCCATGCAGCTCATTCTCCTGCATGCTCGTCACCAAGGCCTCCCCACCGGGATGTAAGCAAAGGCCCGTATGGCTGCCTTTCCACTCTAGCGCACGCACTCTCGCCTCTTTCGACTGCACGTACCATAGAGAGGCCCCATTATAATGAGATGCCGCTAACTGCTTGCCCTTGGCATCAAAAGCGAGGCCACTCAAAGCAGAGGGATGCTCTAGCACCTTCACCGCCTCTTCATGCCCCGCCTTGTAAAGATGCACCTCCTTCTTACAAGCGCACGCCCAATGAGTTGGCGTACTAGCCAGACAATCCACCCAGCTACGGCCCTTATGACGTTCCTCCATAGTGCCATCAGCACGCGTCTCCACCACGCGGCCATCTTCCCCGCCGCTAAGGAAGCTCTCCGGCTCACATCCCTGTGCAAGAGAGATGGCCCCCTCATGCACAGCCAGCTTACGCCACGTCTCTTGTTGGCGCAGCCCTTCCCGCGGGATGAGATGCAGCTCCCCATCCATCGTCAAGGCTGCGAAAGTCTGCCCACCCCGGCTAGCCTGCACGGCAATAATGGGGGCTTCCGCCTGATGCTCCGCCCCACGTGTTTGTAACAATGTTTTACTTAGCGGGTTGCTCATACAGCCACACACCCTTCAAAACCACGCTGCAACTGGGCACGGTCTAACTTACGCCCGATAAAGACAATGCGTGATTGCTTCGCCTCACCCTCCTTAAACGGGCCAATCATCGCGCCATCGGCCATCATATGCACCGCCTGAAAAGCAAATCGCTCCTCTTGGCCTTTAAAGTGTAAAATCCCTTTAGCTCGCAAAATATCCGGCCCTTGCTCCTGCAAAATAAGCCCTATCCACGCATTAAAGCGTTCTTCATCCAAAGGAGCCGTAACGGTGAAAGAATGGCTCGTTACATCCTCATTATGGGCGTGATGATGCCCCCCTGCCCCATGCTCATGATGATGGTCATGGCCGTGGTGATGGCCGTGTTCATGCTCATGGTCGTGATCGTGATGATGGTGGTGATCATCTTCCTCTAAGAAGTCCGGCATGGTGGTCAAAGCCCGTTTGAGGTCAAACCCACCACGGTTCAGAATATCCTCCAACGCCACATTGCCCCGCTCAGCACGATGAATCCGCACAACGGCGTTAATGGCTTTTAACTTCTGCTCCACCGCGGCAAGGCCCGCCTCATCAAGCAAATCACATTTATTGAGGATAATCACATCCGCAAACGCTACTTGATTCACCGCCTCTGGGCTTTCTTTAAGCGTTTGCAGCACATTATAAGCATCCACCACTGTTACCACAGCATCCAGCTCTGCCTTTTCGCGAATCCCGGCATCAACAAAAAAGGTCTGCGCAACAGGGGCTGGGTCTGCAAGGCCGGTAGTCTCTACAATAATGCCATCAAACTTGCCGCGCCGGCGCAAAAGACGGCTTAGAATCCGGATTAAATCCCCCCGCACCGTGCAGCAGATGCAGCCATTATTCATCTCAAAGACTTCTTCATCCGCATCCACAACGAGGTCATTATCAATGCCCAGCTCGCCAAACTCATTCACCACAACAGCGTAATTACGCCCGTGATCAGCCGTTAGAATATGGTTTAGCAAGGTCGTCTTACCCGCGCCTAAAAAGCCAGTCAGAACGGTAACGGGGATTTTGCGGTCCTGCATATCAGCCATGAGGGTTATCCTTCTCTCCAAAAACGAGGGCCATTATACGCCTCCTCCCGCGCAATACCAAAAAGAAGAACAGACGCTTGCATCACCCCCATCCCCCACCCCATATGGGAAGGAGGCCGTTACCCTCATAAGCACGGCCCTCACTTTCTAATGGAGACAAACCTATGAATGAAAACACCATTCTCATTCCCGGTTTTGACAAACCCGTATCACGCGTTGCCCTAGGCACATGGGCCATTGGTGGCTGGATGTGGGGCGGCCCTGATGATGATAATGCCGTCCGCACCATCCATCGCGCGTTAGATGAAGGGGTGGACCTCATCGATACAGCACCCGTTTATGGGTTTGGTCACTCCGAAGAAGTGGTAGGCCGCGCTTTGGCTGAAAAACCCCATAGAGCCCGCGTTGCCACCAAACTAGCCCTAGATTGGAAGGACGATCACAAGCCTTTCCGCAACTCCAGCCCTGCCCGTATCCGTAAGGAAGTGGAAGATTCCCTCCGCCGCTTACGGGTAGAGACCATCGACCTTGAACACGTCCATTGGCCAGACCCTAACACCCCCATTGAGGACACAGCACGCGAGCTGCAAAAGCTCCATAAAGAGGGCAAGATTCGCGCACTCGGGGTGAGCAATTACTCCCCAGAGCAAATGGACATCTTCCGCGAGGTTGCGCCGCTGGCAAGCGTTCAATCACCTTACAACCTCTTTGAGCGCGAGATTGAAAAAGACGTCCTGCCTTACGCAAAAGAGCATAAACTTGCCCTGCTGGCTTATGGGCCGCTCTGCCGTGGCTTACTGACTGGCAAAATGACAGCGGATAAAACCTTCCCCGAAAGCGACCTCCGCTCTGGTGATCCGAAGTTCCAAAAGGAGCATTTTAAGGACTATCTCGCCGCTGTAGATGATTTGAAGAAAATCGCAGACCGGCACGGTAAGTCGCTCATGGTGCTCGCCATTCGCTGGGTGTTAGACCAAGGCCCAACCATTGCTCTATGGGGCGCACGCAAACCAGAGCAAATTGACGGTGTGGCTGATGTCTTTAACTGGCAGCTCACCGCACAGGATAAGAAGGAGATTGACGCTATCCTTCATCGCCACGTTCCCACACCTATCGCGCCTTCCTTTATGGCACCCCCAGCCCGGAAGGACTAACCCCCCTCTGCGTTATCCAAACGCACAACAGGGCGGCCGGACCTCCCGGCCGCCCTTTTCGTATAGTCTTCCCCTCACTCAAGGTAGCCCTAAAACTTAGCGACCACATCACACATAACGCTTGTCCTAACCCCGTAAAAACAGTTTACTCTCACCCTCATAACCGTCAGAGATAGCTCGCAAGACAACGCAGGACCCCACCATGTACGCAGTTCCCCCCGATCGCCGTTCATCTCCTTTTGGGACAACACGCTCTCTGGCAGGGGTAACCACTTTATGCGGGCTGCTCATGCTCGCAGCCTGCTCTGGCTCTGCTAAGCGGCCTGCCCTTACCCCTATAAGCCAATATGCGGATGGACGTGCAGGCCCGCTAGGCTATGATGATCGCGTCCCCGCTTTTGCAAGCGAAAACTTCGCCCCTTTTAACCGCCAAGATGTCACTGCCATCGCCCTACGTGAATGGCGGATGTTTGGCAGCCCCGTAGCCGATGCAGACCCCCATGACCGGCCAGAACCAACCAGCCCCGCCCTCAAGCCTGAACGCCTCCCCGGCCTATGGCAGCGCATTGGGGAATATTGGTGGATAGGCCAACCCCCTGAGGAGACAGAGAGCCGTTGGACAGGCCGCACAGACGGTGATGGCCGCCTTTTTTCCGCCGCTAAAGATGGTAATTATGCGTGGTCTGCGGCCTTTATCTCTTACGTTATGCGCGTAGGGGGGGCGAATATTCGCTTCCCATATTCACCTAACCACGCCACCTATATCAATATTGCTGCTTCTGGTAATAATCCGGGCATCACAGCGCAAAATCCCGCCTCTTACGCCCCACAACGCGGGGATATACTCTGCGTAGGACGGGGGCGAAGCAGTAGCATCACCTTCTCTATGCTGCCCACCCCTTACGGCTTCCCCGCCCATTGCGGCATTGTTGTTGCCACGGGCCAAAATGCCGAACCTTTCGGGCGGGAAATCAGCATCATTGGCGGGAATGTGGATGATGCTGTCGCCCTCACCCATGTCCCAACCGATGCAAGCGGTCATGTCAGCAGCCCAGAAGGCCAAAGCTATGATAGCCGCTACCCGTGGTGCGTCATCCTTACCCCCCGCTATGAGGCCGAGACAGACCCTAATAGCGGGCAATAAGGCAAAGGAGGCCTATTTTACAGGGAGGCCACAGGCCTTCCACCCCGTGCCGGGGCCGTGCTTATCCTCAAAACCATCAGCGACATTAGTGAGCGTTTGGTACCCAGCCTGTGCAGCTAATGTCGCCGCCTTTTGCGAGCGCACACCAGAGCGACAAATGAAGAAAAGCGGCGTGGCCTTATCTGGCACCGCTTGCTCTAAGGCATGAATAAACTCTGCCTCGCTCCCCGCTCCCCATGTTAAAGCGACAAGCTTCCTGCCTATGTTACCAAGCTCTGGCATGCCCACCTGTGCCCATTCCTCTGGCGTGCGGACATCAACCAACACAGCATGCGGGTCTTCCTGCAAAACGACCCATGTCTCCTGCGCTGTTTTCTGCTTCATCACATTCTTCTCCGTTGAATCAAAAAATAACGATTATATATAGGATATAATACCTTCCACGCTATTTGACGTGGTTCATAATGATGATACCCTATTTCACACGTTAAAAGCGATTCATTCCGTCAATCAGAAATCATCGGATTCTCTCATGCCTCACGCTACACCTTGCCCCTCTTTGATTCAGGCCATCGGCAATACACCGCTCATTCGCCTCCGCCATGCCTCGGAGAGTACGGGCTGTAACATCTACGGCAAAGCAGAGTTCATGAATCCTGGTGGCTCGGTAAAGGACAGAGCCGCTCTCTCCATCATTCAGGATGGTTTTGCCCGTGGCGTGCTGCAAAAAGGCGGTACGATTGTCGAAGGTACGGCAGGTAATACAGGCATCGGCATCACACTCGTTGCCCATGCACTCGACTGCAAAGCTGTTATTGTGGTGCCAGAAACCCAAAGCCGGGAGAAGCTAGACTTCCTGCGGATGATCGGGGCAGACCTCCGCCTCGTCCCCGCTAAACCTTATCGCGACCCCGGCAATTATGTGCATGTCTCCCGCCGTTTAGCCGAAGAAACAGGGGCCTTCTGGGCGAATCAATTTGATAATACCGCCAACCGTGAGGCCCATCGCACCACCACCGCACCAGAGATTTGGTCCCAATTACAGGGTAAAGTCGATGCATTTACCTGCTCCTGCGGCTCTGGTGGAACATTAGCCGGTATGGCCTTCGGCCTGCGCGAACTCGCCCAACGTGATGGTGCAAAAACCCCCGACATCGTCCTTGCCGACCCAGAAGGCTCCGGCCTTTATGGGTGGGTCACGGCAAATGACCTCAGCATAAGCGGGGGCTCCATCACCGAAGGGATTGGCCAATCCCGCGTTACAGCAAACCTAGAAGGTTGCGCCCCTGATCATGCTGAGCGCATCCCCGATGCGGAAGCTTTGGAACAAATCTATCATCTCACAATGGAGGAAGGACTCTCCGTTGGGGGGTCATCAGGCATTAATATTGCTGCGGCTATCCGCACAGCCCGCCGGTTAGGGCCGGGGCATAACATCGTCACTATCCTCAGCGATGGCGGGGCGCGTTATCAATCCAAGCTTTTCAACCCGGATTTCCTCCGCAGTAAGAACCTCCCTACCCCACCTTGGATGTCATAACTTTGGATGTCATAAACCGCTTCACGCTCCGCCCTCACCGGCGAAGCAAACGCGCGGCAAAGAAGCCATCCATGCCCCCTTCTGCAACATTCATCCCCGGATGAGTGCGGAAATAACCTTCCTCCGTCCGTGCGCGCGGTAGGGCAGCAAGCTCCTCCTCCGTAAAGGGAGATAACTCCCACCGCCCATCTTCTAACGCATGGGCAATGCGCTGGGGGCCTTCTTCATCCTGTAATGAACAAACAGCGTAAAGCAACATCCCACCGGGCTTGAGCATCTCATAGGCCGCATCAATAAAACGGTCTTGCCCAGCAGCCAGCGTGGCAATATCGCGTGGCCGTTTAATCCACAACACATCAGGATGCCGCCGCAACGTCCCCGTGGCCGAGCAAGGCGCATCCAACAACACAGCATCCAAGGGGGCTGATGGACGCCAGCGCAGCGCATCCCCCACAACAATCTCCGCTTTTAAACGCAGACGGGCCAGATTGTCGCGCAGCCTCTGGGCACGTGGTTTTTCACGCTCTACAGCCACCACCTCAGCCCCTGCACAAAGGAGCTGCGCTGTCTTGCCCCCCGGAGCTGCGCATAAATCCACCACGCACTTGCCGCTCATATCGCCCATCAACCGCACCGGCATAGCCGCCGCCATATCTTGCGCCCAAAACTGCCCTTCCTCAAAACCGGGTAAGGCAGAAAGTTTCGTCCCCGCAGGGTAACGCACGCTCCCCGTTGGTAAGGTCTTACCCCCTTCTGGGGCCTCACAACCGGGTTTGAGCGTCACATCAAGAGGGGCTTCTTGATAAAAACCTTGCGTAATAGACCGCGCGCGCCGCCCCCATGCGCTCCATAACCACGGCGGCACATCTAACCGCGCATCATCCAGCCCTTCCTTTAGCGTGTCCGCTTCCCGCGCCACACGGCGCAACACAGCATTTGCAAGCCCCGCAAAAGGCGACAGCCCCCGCCGATGCAGCAAATCCACAATCGTGCCGACTGCCGCATGAGGCGGCGTTTGGAGCGGCAAAAGCTGTGCCACACCTAGTAACAATGCACAGCGTACAGGCTCCGGCGGTTGACGCCGCAAAAGCGGTTGGAGCAGCTCCGTCATGCTGCCCAAATGCCGCAAAGTCGCTGCGGCAAGCCGGTGCGCTGCGGCCCTATCGCGCCCTTCACATGGACTACGCTCTAAGGTCGTCTCCAACATCCGGCGATGCTCCACCACACCGCAGACAATATCGAAGGCTAAATCCCGCACCGGGTCTTCATGGCGCGATATAGAGGCAGGACGTACCGTTTTACGGCGGCCTCGCCCCCCTTTAGGGCGTGCAGAGGCAGGACGAGGAGAAGAAGCATGTGTCATGCGCCCGTTTTCGGGAGTTACATATAGAAAAGTCAAGAGGGTTTTTATAGCGACCTCAAGAAGCTCTTGACCCCTCCCCATAAAGAGAGTGCAATCCCCCCATGACGCAGAATCACTCCATCGCCCAAGCCCTCACCGAGATTCGCAACCAGATGGCCACGGCCTGCCATAACGCGCATAGGCAAGCTGATGAGGTTCAGCTTGTTGCTGTCAGCAAGTTCCATCCCCAAGAGGCCGTGCGGGAGGCTCTCAAAGCAGGGCAACGCATTTTTGGTGAGAATCGCGTCCAAGAAGCAGCCGCAAAGTTCCCCGCTTTACGAGAGGAATGGCCGGATCTTAGGCTCCATCTCATCGGCAGCTTACAAACAAATAAAGCCGTTGAAGCCTGCGCTCTCGCCGATGTGATTGAAAGCCTGGATCGCCCCTCCCTCAGCACCGCGCTGGAAAAAGCGGCCCAAAAAACAGGTCGCTTACCGGAGCTTTTTGTTCAGGTCAATATTGGCGATGAGCCACAAAAATCCGGCATTAGCCCCTTAGAGGCTGACCGATTTATCGAAGATGCTCTCTCACGTTTTGGGAGCCACGTTAAAGGATTGATGGCCATCCCGCCTCTCCATGCGGACCCACGGCCTTTCTTCCAAAAGCTTGCTCGCCTCAATCGCCGCCATGGCCTACCAGCACTCTCTATGGGAATGTCGGCTGATTTTGACGTCGCCATTGCTGAAGGGGCTACAATCATCCGTGTTGGCACCGCCATTTTTGGAGACCGTCCCGCCAGCCCATAACGACATAAAAGAGAGTTTTTTGCCCTTTCCGTCTTGCATTTTACATAAAAAAACTGTCATGAAGCCAGAATCATAGTCAGTGCCTCTAGCGGGGCGTTACTGCCTGTCTTCCTGCGGGGGATGGGTGTCTATCAGTCAAACAGGATGATTTCTCCATGTCTGAACAAGATGGCATATCCCTCAAGGATTCATCAGCCGATGCACGCTATCCCGATTCCACGGGCCAGCCTACGTCCATCCCTCCCCAAGCCGAGGGGGGGCATGTGCGCCCCAAAGGGCTCGGGGCTATGCTCGCAGCGTTGGGCGTGGTGTATGGTGATATCGGGACCAGCCCGCTCTATGCTCTGCAATCCTCTATCCGCACCGTGGGGACAGAAACTCATCCCGCCCAAACATGGGAGGTTATCGGTCTTACCAGCCTGACCTTCTGGGCTTTGATGCTCATTGTGACCATCAAATACGTTATGCTCGTTATGCGGGCCGACCATAATAAAGAGGGTGGGATTATTGCCCTCATGGCCTTGGCACAACGCGTTTGCAAATCCACCTATTTCCGCTGGGTGTTTGGTTTAATTGGGATTGCCGGGGCCTGCCTCTTTTTTGGTGATGGCATTATTACACCCGCTATCTCCGTTCTCTCTGCCGTGGAAGGGGTGGAAGTCTCCGTCCCTGAGGCCTCACCCTTCATCATTCCCGCCGCGATTATGGTGCTACTGGGCTTATTTGCAGCCCAAGCCCTCGGTACCGGGAAGATTGGGCGTGCCTTTGGCCCGATTATGTTGGTCTGGTTTATTACCATCGCCCTCTTAGGCGCGCGCGCCATTACGCTGCATCCGGGGATTATACTCGCTCTCTCCCCCCTAGAGGCTATTCGCTTCATCGTCACACACGGGAAGCTTTCCTTCGTTGCACTCGGCTCTGTTGTGCTGTCCGTTACAGGTGCGGAGGCCCTTTATGCGGATATGGGGCATTTTGGTCGCTCCCCTATTCGTTATGTCTGGATATTCCTCGTACTACCGGCTTTGACGCTCAATTACTTTGGGCAAGCGGCCATGATTATCCATAACCCCACGACCTTGGCGAACCCCTTCTACTACCTTGCTCCGCATTGGATGCAAATCCCAATGCTGCTGCTGGCTACATGCGCTACCATTATTGCTAGTCAGGCTGGTATTTCGGGCAGCTTCTCACTCTGCCGGCAACTCATTCAACTGGGATACTTGCCTCGTACACGCATTATTCACACCAACCCGCATGAGGAAGCGCAAATCTACCTGCCCTCCTTCAACTGGATGTTGGCCTTTGGGGCTGTTGTCCTTGTGCTTGCCTTCCGCTCCTCCTCTGCCTTGGCATCTGCTTATGGTATCGCTGTGACGGGGACCTTCCTCTGCACCTGTGTGCTTGCCATGGTCGTGTTCCACCGCGTCTTCCAATGGAAAAGCTACGCTGTGGGAGTTGTGTTCGGCTTCTTCTTCCTCCTTGATGGCGTGTTCTTCTCCGCCAATGTGATGAAGATTCCAGAGGGCGGATGGGTGCCGCTCAGCATCGCAGCGGGAAGCACACTCATCATGACCACATGGCAGCGGGGCCGTCAGCTCATCCGTAATACAAAGAAACGCGACGCCGTGCCGATGGGCTCCTTCATCACACGCCTTACCCAATCTCGTACCATCCGCGTGCCCGGTCTTGCGGTCTTTCTGACCTCCGACCCGGAGATGGTCCCCGATGCCCTCCTTTATAACCTGCGCCATAACAAGGTTCTTCATCAAACGGTCTTGTTTGTAACGGTCCAAACACTTGACCAACCAGAGGTTGAAGCTGCCGAGCGCATGACTGTTAAGGAGCTCTCACCGGGCATCCGCCGTGTTATCCTGCGTTATGGGTTTATGGAGATGCCAAATCTCCCCGTTACCCTCGCCCAGATGACTGAAATGGACTTCGACCCCATTCAGGCCTCTTACTTCACCTCTCATGACCTCGTCTTTCGCTCCAAAGTGCCGAAGATGTCGCTCTGGCGGATGTGGATTTTCCTTTATTTGCTCAATAACGCGACCTCTATTTCGGAGTTCTTCCGTATTCCACCAGAGCGCGTTATGGAGTTCGGGGTGCGGGTCGCGATTTAAGCGTGACCTCACCCTTACCCCTCGCCCTTTATATTCATTGGCCTTTTTGCCTCTCTAAATGCCCGTATTGTGACTTCAACTCCCATGTACGGGAGACCATCCCGCAGGAGCGTTTTACACAAGCCCTGCGGGATGAATTACGCTATGAAGCCGCTCTTTTAACACAAGATGCTCCCCGCCATCTTGTCTCCATCTTCTTCGGCGGGGGGACGCCCTCCCTCATGCAGCCAGAAGCTGTTCATCAACTTATTGAGGATGCGCGCCAGCTTTTCCCTAGCGTGAATGACCTAGAGGTCACGTTAGAGGCCAACCCCACCAGTGTGGAAGCTGATAAGTTCCGTGCTTTTGCCCAAGCCGGGGTTAATCGCCTCTCCCTCGGCGTGCAGAGCCTACATGATGCAGACCTCGCCACGCTTGGCCGCCAACATTCCGCACAGCAAGCACTTACCGCGCTAGAGCTTGGACGTCGCTTATTCCCGCGCCTCTCTTTCGACCTCATCTATGCCCGCCCCGGCCAAACAGAAGCTCACTGGCAAGCAGAGCTCCGCACAGCCCTCGCCCTCGCCGCGGACCATCTCTCCCTGTATCAACTCACCATCGAGCCCGGCACGGTATTTGAGACCCGTCATCGGCGCGGTGCCCTTACCCTCCCAGAAGATGACCTCGCCGCCCGCCTCTATGAAATGACGCGTCATGAGGCCGCCACCTATGGCTTGCGCGATTATGAAATCTCCAACTACGCTATCCCCGGTGCCGAGAGCCGCCATAACCTTACCTATTGGCATTATAATGATTATCTCGGTATTGGCCCCGGTGCCCATAGCCGCCTTACCCGCCAAGGCCAGCTCTACGCAACACGCCGCCATCGCGCCCCAGAGCCATGGGCGGAGCGTGTTGCCCATTATGGCCATGGCACACGCATACAAGAAACCCTCACCCCGGAGATGAAAGCACGAGAGGCTCTCCTCATGGGCTTACGCCTCCGCGAGGGTATTAACAAAGCCCATTTCGCCCAGCGTACGGGCCTCCCTCTCCAAGACTGTCTCGAGCCTGTAATTCTACAAGCCTGCTTGGAGGAAGACTATCTACAGCAGGATGAACATACACTCCGCGCCACAGAATCCGGGCGTCTCCTGCTAGAGGCCATGCTCAGCCAACTCGTCCTCTAAAACGGGGCTTCACACACACGCAGCGCAGCCTTATCTTTAAAGCTATGCCCAACCAAGCTTCAACGCCGCTCCATCTCATCAAATTGATTGTCGGCTGCACATCACCGGAGATGCTGCAAGACTGGGTCGCTATAGAGCGTCATAACGGCATTGCTTATGTCCGCACCCGCACTATGCCCAAACGCGCAGAGGAGATTCTCCAAACGAAAGGATCGATTTATCGCGTCATAAACGGCCTCATTATGTGCCGACAACCCATTATTGGCTTTGATACCTACACGCGTGATGATGGTCACCAAGGCACGCTCATCCTCGTCTCTGATGAGGTCATCCCTACCCAACCACGCCCGATGCGCCCCTTCCAAGGCTGGCGTTACTTCAAAGCAGAGGACGCCCCGCCTGACCTCAACCACACTGCAACAGGCGTGGCGGATGACGGGGTCAGCTCCCTCCCTATCGCCTTACGCAACCGCCTCTCGGAGCTGGGATTACTTTAATGCCGCTACTGTCTCACAACAGGCCATAACGGCGCGTAATTGGTCCTCTAACTGCGCACTCTTGGCCGGGAAGACGCCCTCAAAAACCGCTGTCCCCACAGTAAACCCCGCTGCCCCAGCACGCCGTACCACCTCAATTTGCTCCGGCGTGCTGATGGACCCTGCAACAATCACTGGTTTTTCCACCGCAGCACAACTCGCCCGGATGACCTCTGGCACATCCCCATCATTGCGGTAAGCGAGCAGGTCCAGCCCTGCCACAGCGGAATGAGCCGCCCATTCAGCCGCATTACGGGCAATCTCCTCCGGTGTGCCTTTCAACACGCTAGGATGCCCCACCACATGCCCCGCAAAGGGATAATAGGCGACATTATGCCCCTCTAGCAGGGGCAGAACATCAGGCACATGCGTCCCGCCCATCAGACAATCCACCCCTAACGCTAACCCCGCCTTCACCGAGTCCAATTCTCGCTGACGATCAGGCGAGACAACCTCCAAATACACACGCGCCCCAGCAGAGCGAATAACCTCAGCCAAACGCTGCAAGGCGGGGATAGGTAAACCAATATCTTTAAAGCCGATGTCTTTTATCCCCAGGCGCAACGCCGTCTCCACCACAGTGAGAGCATGCTCTACCGTGCGGTCATCCTTTGTGAGCATGAAAATAAACCGAAAACTCTCCATCACACACACCCTCCATAAAGCTGGACATCCAAGCGTCGCGCTTTCATGATTATCTCACCCCCTTATCACTATGCCAAGGATACCCCCATGACGGACGCCCCACGCATCCCCCCTCATCATGAAATTGAGACCGCTTTTGAAGAGGATAATCACACTATCAGCGGTGAAAATCCCTTCCTTCTCTTTCAGGATTGGATGAACTTAGCCGAGGCAAAAGAACCTAACGACCCTAACGCCATGGCCCTCGCCACGGTTGATGCCACCGGCCTGCCCGATGCGCGTATGGTGTTGCTCAAAGGCTTTGATGATGAAGGCTTCGTCTTTTACACCAATAGCGAATCCGCCAAAGGGCGCGAGTTAGACCATAATATGCAGGCCGCTCTACTTTTCCACTGGAAGTCCCTGCGGCGGCAAGTGCGCATCCGAGGGACGGTCTCGCTCTTACCAGCAGCAGAGGCGGACGTCTATTTCCAATCCCGCCCGCGTGCAAGCCGCATTGGCGCATGGGCTAGCCAGCAATCCCGCCCTATTGAGAGCCGTAAAGCCCTCTGGCAGGTGGTGACAAAAGAGGCCGCCCGTTTCGCTATTGGAAGCATCCCCCGCCCCCCTTATTGGAATGGCTATCGCGTCCGTCCCTCCACTATTGAGTTCTGGATGGATAAACCCTTCCGCTTACATGACCGCGTTCTCTTTACCCGCAGCCCAGATGGGAAAGACTGGACAACCCAACGTCTCTTCCCCTAAGAGGCGGCCTCAAAGGATATGACGGGCTTTTACCGGCCTGTCATAATCCGCTCGACCAGCTCCTTCACTGTCGGGATATGCCCATTGGCATAGAATGGGTCTGTCGCAAAACGCCACGCATTCGTCCCACCAAAAACGAGATTATGATCCACAATCTGCCGTTGTTCTTCCAAAGGCACATCCTGAATATGAGAAATCTCCTGCAAGGTCTTTTGGATGCAGAAAGAACGCGGATCCGCCCGCTGCCCCGTATTAAAGGCGGGGCCTTTCTGGCTCCAATTTGAGAAGCGACATTGCGAGAGGCACCCCATACAGGCCGCTTGGTCAGCCAAAACCTGCCGCGCTGTCTCTAAAGTCTCAAACACCACCGTATCATCAGGTGTACGCATCGGCTGGGTATAACCCGCCTCTTTCCATCGTGCGATGCGCTCTACATCCTCAGCTTGGACAAAAACCTCACGGCCCCGCCCACCTAAACAAACAGGCGTATCAAACACGCCTTCTGCTGCGCTCTTAAATGCAACCTGACGCTCAGACCGTTCCCGCAAACCACGCAAAAAGCTGTTCTGCACCGCAGAAGAATAAAAACCCGTTGGCGAGAAGCGATTTAGGTAAACATCCCCCTCCTTTAGCGTAAGGAGCAGCTGCTTCCATGCCTCTGGGATGGGGCTTTCTTTTGTTAAAAGTGGGCGCGTCCCAAACTGGAAGGCGATCAGGCCAATCTCTGGGTTATCAAGCCAATCATTCCACTCTTCCAGATGCCACACACCACCTGCCATGATAATGGGCACATGCTGTAGGCCAAAGCCATTCAAGACCTTCCGTAGAGCAACCACACGATGATAAGGCTCCTCCGGGGCGAGAGGGTTCTCAGTATTGGAGAGGCCATTATGCCCCCCAGCCCGCCATGGGTCCTCGTACACAACCCCACCGAGCAGCTCCGCTGAACGGACATAAGAGCGTTTCCAAAGTGCACTAAATGCCCGACCGGAAGATACAATCGGGTAATAAGGCACCCCAAAACGCGCAGCAATCTCCGAGAGGCGATAGGGCATCCCCGCACCGCATGTCAGACCATGAATCAGCCCCGGTGCCCCCTCCAAAATCCCCGTAATAACATCCTCTGCCGCGCCCATCTCCCACAAGAAATTGGCATGGATACGACCACGACCGCCAGAGATATCGTGCGCTATCTTTGCTTGAGCAATGCCGCCCTCAATAGCATAGCGCACCAACTCGCCCTGCCGTTCGCGGCGCGTCTTGCCATGGTAAAGCTGCGGAACGGGACGCCCCTGCTCATCATAACTATCAGCATTAACGGCAGAAATCGTCCCGACTCCTCCCGCCGCAGCCCAGTAACCGGCAGAAATACCATTGGAGACAGAAACACCCTTGCCCCCTTCAATCAGAGGCAAAACCTCCTGACCACCAAAACGGACGGCATTGATCGACTTCATAGAGGTCAGACGTCCCCGCTATGCAACCACAAAAAAACCACGAGAGGGGGCACACCCCCTCCCACACAAAACTCACTCCGCATCACGGCGTGGACGACCCGGCTTAGCACCGACAGTCTCGGTAATATCCTCACCAGTCTCTTGGTCCACAACCCGCATGGAGAGCTTTACCTTACCACGGTCATCAAAGCCAATCACCTTGACCTTAACAGCATCACCTTGCTTGACGACATCCGTCGTCCGCCCTACGCGCCCCTCAGCAAGCTCAGAAATATGTACTAAACCATCTTTAGGACCAAGGAAGTTAACAAACGCGCCAAAATCAGCCGTCTTAACAACTTTACCGTCATAAATCCGGCCAATTTCTGGCTCTGCTACAATGCCCTCAATCCGGCTAATGGCTTTTTGCGCCTGCTCATCATTGGCCGCAGCAATCTTGATGACACCATCATCACCAATATCGACCTTCGCCCCAGAATATTCGCAAATCTCGCGAATCACCTTCCCGCCAGAGCCAATCACATCGCGAATCTTCGCCACAGGCACCGTCATCGTGGTAATCTTCGGCGCATTACCGGCAACATCTGTCCGGCCTTCGGCCAGAGCCTTGCTCATTTCGCCGAGAATATGCAATCGCCCTTCCCGCGCCTGCTCCAAGGCAACCTTCATAATCTCTGGCGTAATGGAGGTAATCTTGATGTCCATCTGCAAGGCTGTCACACCCTCAGACGTCCCTGCCACCTTGAAGTCCATATCCCCAAGATGATCCTCATCACCCAAAATGTCCGTCAGCACAGCATGGCCGCGCTCTTCTTTAATCAGACCCATCGCAATCCCTGCCACAGGGCGTGGCATCGGTACACCCGCATCCATCAGGGAGAGAGAGGTCCCGCACACAGTCGCCATAGAGGAAGAGCCGTTACTCTCTGTAATCTCAGAGACAACACGCAATGTATAAGGGAACTCCTCCTTAGAAGGAAGAAGCGGATTAATCGCACGCCATGCCAACTTACCATGGCCAATCTCGCGCCGCCCCGGTGAACCCATACGACCACATTCCCCAACGGAGAAAGGCGGGAAGTTGTAATGCAGCATAAAGCGGGAGCGATATTCCCCCTCCAACGCATCAATCACCTGCTCATCTTGGCCCGTGCCCAAGGTCGCCACAACAAGAGCCTGCGTCTCCCCACGGGTAAAGAGAGCCGACCCATGAGAGCGCGGCAGCACACCAACTTCCGCCATAATAGGACGCACTGTCTTTGTATCGCGACCATCAATACGGATGCCGGTCTTTAAGATGGCACCACGCACCACCTGCGCTTCCAAATCCTTAATCATCGGTTTAGCAAGCTCGGGGTCGAAGCCTTCTTCCTCCAGCGTTGCAACAATCTTCTCACGCGCCGCAGAGACCTTCTCCACACGCGCTTGCTTGCTGCGCTCCTTATAGGCTTCGGCAATCAGCTTATTACCTACCTTATCAACACGCTTGCGCAGAGCCACTTCCTCTTTGGAAATCTCCGGCAAATCCCACGGTGCGCGTGCCGCATGCTCGGCAAGGTCAATAATCGCGTCAATCACAGGTTGGAAGGCCGTATGGCCCAGCATGACGGCCTCGAGCATCTCCTCCTCGGAGAGCTCTTGCGCCTCAGACTCAACCATCAACACGCCTTCAGCCGTCCCTGCTACAACGAGGTCCAAACTGCTATCAGTCACCTCGCTCAGGGTCGGATTGACAACAAATTTGCCATCAAGACGACCAATGCGCGCAGCCCCAACCGGACCAAAGAAAGGAATACCCGACAATGTCAACGCCGCAGAACAACCGATGAGCGAAACCAGAGCCGGATCATTCTCCATATCATGGCTTAAAACAGTCGCCACGACCTGTACTTCGTTACGGAAATTATCCGGGAAAAGCGGACGAATCGGACGATCGATTAAGCGCGATGTCAGCACTTCATTCTCAGAAGGACGCCCCTCCCGCTTGAAGAACCCACCCGGAATCTTCCCCGCGGCGTAAGCTTTCTCCTGATAATTCACTGTCAGAGGGAAGAAATCCTGCCCCGGCTTTACCGTCTTAGCCCCTACAGCGGTACATAACACGACTGTATCACCATAAGTAACCATGACCGCACCATCAGCCTGACGAGCAATCTTCCCCGTCTCGAACACTAGCGGACGGCCCGCCCACTCAATCTCTTTGCGGAAATAATTATCAAACATTCTGTCTTCCTCCGGAAGCAATTCTAAAAAGCCCTGCTCGCCCCAGTCTTGAACAGCGTTTCGGACGGCATGGCGGAGATGATGCACCAACGCACCATGACACCATGTGGCCTGAAACGCCGAAAAAACGTTCCCTGGCGGCTATAATGCAAGGCCAAAACCCGGAGAGAGTTCCCCTCCGGGCCATGGATGAAATCTCAGCGGCGCAGGCCGAGACGTTCAATCAGCGTCTTATAACGCTCATCACTCTTACGCTTTAGATAATCCAACAGCGCGCGGCGGCGACCAACAAGCATCAACAACCCACGGCGGGAGTGGAAGTCCTTTTTATGGGTCTTCATATGCTCGGTAAGATTCACAATCCGCTCGGTCAGCAAGGCAACCTGCACTTCCGGGGAGCCTGTATCATCCTCAGCACGGCGATATTCAGCAATAAGCTGGCTGCGGCGTTCAGCAGTGATCGACATCGTGTTCTCCAAAAAACAAATGGTTTTCCAACATTCTGACTGCCCGTAACCGCCCTTCAGCCGCCCGGCACAGCCCGATAACATGCCCCCCTACCGTAACCCGCCACAATGGAACATCCTCCATATTAGCAGGCACGTCCCCTTCAAGATGAGCCAACGTCACCGCTTGCCCACAAATCAGGGCCTTCCCCTCTGCTTCTGTAACGGCCAACGCCGGGATGTCGACCAGCGCGGTCGCCGCATCCAGCAAAGGAACCGGAAGGGCATATGCCTTGTCTCTAGTTTTGGCCGATTTGTCTAGTGCTAACTGCTCAATCTCATAAGCATGAGAGAGATCAAACGGCCCACATTTCGTCCGCCGCAAGACCGAGATATGCCCTACCGTGCCACAAGCTAGAGCAATATCCCGTGCTAAAGAGCGCATATAAACACCCTTGCCCGACTGCACCTCGAACACAGCTGTATCCGCATCTGGCCGCTCAATCAGCGTAATCGAATCGATCCGCGCTGGGCGAGGCGGCAAATCTGGTGGGCGACCTGCACGGGCTAGGTCGTAAGCACGTTGCCCCCCCACACGCAGGGCAGAAAACACAGGCGGCACCTGCATCACATCCCCACATAATGCAGGAAGAACAGCCCGTATCTCCTCATCAGATGGCCGTTTATCAGAGCGCGCAAGGACCTCGCCCTCACGGTCATCCGTTGTACGGCTTTCCCCAAAAGATAACGTAAAGCGATACCGCTTTGTCGCATCCATAATATAAGGAATCGTGCTCGTAGCCTTACCAAAAGCAATAGGCAAAACGCCAGAAGCCAACGGGTCCAGCGTCCCCCCATGCCCGGCTTTACGCCCATCAAAAAGGCGTAACACCCGGCTTACCATCGCTGTAGAGCTCGGCCCTAATGGCTTATCAAGAATCAACCAGCCATGTATATCGCGCCCTGTCTTACGCGCCATAACGCGCCTTATTCTGCATCATCAGAATTAGACGAACCACGGCCCCCAGCTTTTAAATCACGCTGAACCTCTGGGGAACGCAGAATCGTTTCCACCTCCATAGCATGCTCTAACGATATATCAGGCTGAAAATGCAGTTCCGGCACAGTCCGCAACCGCAACGCAGTGGCAAGACGCTTACGCAAAAAGGGCGCGACACGTTTTAACGCAGGCAAAACAGCCTCGACATCATCACGCCCCAACCGGGTTACAAACACCGTTGCATGACGAAAATCCGGCGAGACACGCACTTCCGTCACCGTGATGGTAACGCCGTAAAGCTCCGGGTCCCGGAACTCCGTCCGCGCGAACACATCCGCCAAGACATGCCGCACCTCCTCCGCAACGCGAAGTTGGCGCGTACTCGGCCCGACAGGATTTTCACCTGCCGGGGTTAACAAATCAAAGGATGATCGTTTCTTCAAGCGGGAATCTCTTCCATCTCAAAACATTCCACAACATCACCCTCGCGCAGGTCATTATACCCTGCGAAGGAAAGACCACACTCATAGTTATGGGCCACTTCGCGGACATCATCCTTAAAGCGTTTCAGCTGGCTTAGCTCACCCTCATGGATGACCACATTGTCGCGCAACAGCCGCACGCCACAGCCGCGCTTGACAACACCTTCCGTCACATAACAACCAGCGACCTTACCCACTTTAGTAATATTAAAGACCTGACGAATCTCCGCATAACCAAGGAACTTCTCACGATGTTTCGGCGCGATGCGGCCTTTAACCAGCGTCTCCACATCATCAGCCACCTGATAAATGATGGAGTAATAGCGAATATCCACACCATCACGCTGGGCCAGCTCACGCGCCTGCACTGTAGCACGCACATTGAAGGCAATAATCACAGCATTGGAGGCTTTAGCAAGCTGCACGTCACTCTCGGTGATTTGCCCCACAGTGGCATTCAGCACACGCACAGCCACTTCCTCATGAGACAACTTCTCGACCGTTGCTTGAATCGCCTCAGCAGAGCCTTGCACATCGGCTTTGACGACCAAAGCCACTTCCTTCTGCTCGCCTGCTTGAATCCGCGCCAACATCTGGTCCAGCGTGCCACGCGCTGCCACCTGCATCGCCGCAACCTTCTCTTGCGCCTTACGCTGGCGGAACGCGCTAATCTCACGCGCCCGATTCTCACTATCGACAACAACAAAAGGTGCCCCGGCATCAGGCACACCGCTCATCCCCAAAATCTCTACAGGGACAGACGGACCAGCCTTTTTAATCTGCTTGCCGTGGTCATCCAACAAGGCACGAACACGGCCCCAATGCGCACCGGCAACCACAATATCCGTCCGGTTGAGCGTCCCCTTCTGCACGAGAACAGTCGCAACAGAGCCACGACCACGGTCCAAACGGCTCTCAATCACGGCACCCTCTGCAATGCGATTCGGGTTCGCCTTCAGGTCCAAAATCTCAGCTTGCAGAAGGATAGCCTCTAAGAGTTTATCCAACCCCTCCCGCTTAAGCGCAGAAACCTCAACCTCCTGCGTATCACCGCTCATGCTCTCAAGCACAATCTCGTGGTTTAGCAGCTCAGTCCGCACACGGTCTGGATTCGCACCAGGCTTATCAATCTTGTTAATCGCCACAATAATCGGCGCATTAGCAGCCTTGGCATGCTTGATAGCCTCAATCGTCTGCGGCATCACGCCATCATCCGCGGCTACAACCAACACCACAATATCCGTCACAGAGGCACCACGCGCCCGCATGGAGGTAAAGGCTTCATGGCCCGGCGTGTCGATGAAGGTCACCTTCTGCCCAGAAGGCACCGTTACCTGATACGCCCCGATATGCTGAGTAATCCCCCCAGCCTCACCATGAGCCACATCCGTGGTCCGCAACGCATCCAGCAAGGAGGTCTTCCCATGGTCAACATGGCCCATCACCGTCACAACCGGCGGACGCGGCTTCATGTCCTCTGGTTTATCCTCAATGCCCTCAATGCCAAGCTCAACATCGCTATCAGCCACACGCTTAATGCGATGCCCGAACTCACTCACAACAAGCTCAGCGGTATCACCATCAATGCTCTGGGCCGCAGTAGCCATCACGCCCATCTTCATAAGCGTCTTGATAACTTCACCCTGACGAGCAGCCATACGGTTTGCTAGCTCACCTACTGTGATAGTCTCCGGCACCGTCACATCGCGCACAACACGCACTTGGTCAGAGCGCAAACGCTCCAACTCCGCCTGCCGCCGTTCCCGGTCCCGCTGACGGCGAACAGAGGCCAGAGAGCGTGTCTTACCATCATCACCCTCAATGGCAGCCCGCACATCAATCCGACCAGAGCGACGATCCTGCCCTGCCCCACCACGACGCGGTGAAGAAGAACGACGGGATTGCGTGGTCGAACGCCGCGCACCACCCCCGCCGCCACCGCGACGTGAAGGCGTAGCAGCCTCATCATCCCCAGCTGCCGCCGCAGCGGCCCGACCACGCAGATGCAATGTCTCATTACCACTCGGCCGGGCCGCCGCAGACCGCGAAGACGTCGCCGGAGTATTCACCGGACGACTCGGCATAATGGCACGCTCTGCCAAAGGCCGCAGCCGCTTTGTCGGCTCTGCTAGTTGAACGCCACCCGCTGTGGAGCTTGTTAAAGGAGGAGGAACTTGCTCCGCCGCTTCCTTACGCCGTGCAGCCGCCTCGGCCTTGCGTGCTTTTTCTTCTTCCGCACGCGCCTGTGCTTCTTGCTCCGCTGCAGCGCGTTGGCTTTCGGCCTCAGCTTTCTTACGAGCTTCTTCCTCAGCAGCGGAGCGAATACGAATCTTCTCTGCTTCGCGACGAGCTTCTTCTTCCGCCTCACGCCGTGCCGCTGCCTCAGCTAAAACGCGCTGCCGCTTCTCTTGCTCGGAGGCTGTCAGGCCCCGCACGCCAGTCGCGCCGCGGCCACCACGCCCGCCACTGGCATTACTGCGTTTAGGCTTACGCACCTCAACACGGACCTCCTTAGAGCGTCCATGGCTAAAACTCTGCCTAACAGAGCCTGCCTCTACCGTCCGCCCAACTTCCTTACGGCCCGCAGGACGCAGGGAAAGGCGACCAGAGCTCTTGCTCTGCCCTTCTTTAGGGGTTGCCCCTTTTGGAGTGTCATTCTGGTTGCGCTCGTTGCCGTCGCTCATAGTCTCTGCCTGTCCCTTACTGCCCTATCTCAGGGCCGGGAGGTGTACATTCTGCCACCCCCGCAAATCTCTTATATTCCGCCTTCACCCGCTCCGCCAGCGCACCGGGGGACATCACCGCATAAACGGCACGCTCCCGCCCAAATGACGCTGCCAAAACATGGCCCGGCACCCAGACCACCGGAAGCTCCCGATGCCCTGAAAGCAGACGGGCCACCTCATCCTGACTCGCACCTGCTGCACAAATAACTACCCCGACTCTACCGGCGACTATACGTTCCCGGCATTTCTGAAATCCACACACCGATTCACCAGCACGTCGCCCCAGACTGATACCATCCAGAAGACGCTTTGCCAAACCATCCCTTACAGATTCTATAAGAGATGCGGGCACGTCCACCTTTTGCCGAACCGCCCGCGCAAAAAAACGCGGTAATTGCGGGTCCTCCAACACGGCACGCTCTGCACGCAGCCACATCCCCCGCCCCGGCAAGCGCGCAGCGAGGTCCGCTACGATTTGCCCCTCCGGCCCGATGACAAACCGTACCATATGTTGCGGCTCATCATGGGTGCGCGTTACTAGACAACGCCGCTGGGAAGGGGCACGCCGCCCCTTCCCAATAGGGCCGTCATCAACATCATCAAAGTTATGTTCCTCAGCCGTGATCGGACGCTCCTTCAGCCTTGGCTCCGTCTCCGGCCTCATGCGTAGAAGCCCCTTCATCATCAAACCAATGCGCACGCGCTGCCATGATAATCTCGTTAGCCTCGGCTTCCTCCAGCGGCTCATCACCACCTAGAAGTTCGATCAACTCATCAGCAGCGAGGTCGGCAAGATCATCCAATGTTTTGATGCCTTTCTCCCCCAGCTCCACAAGGACCTGAAGGGAGAATACATTCAGCGCAACGAGATCATCTGTAACACCAAGCTCACGGCGGCGTTCATCCAAGGCACGCTCGCGCCCTGCAAGATAATCATTCGCACGCGCCATCAGCTCCTCAGCGACCGATTCATCAAAGCCTTCAATATCATGAAGCTCCGCAGGGTCAGCATAGGCGAGGTCCTCAACCGAATGATAACCCTCCGTCACCAACAAGCCAGCAATCACATCATCTACATCAAGCTCATCAACAAACTGGCTGCTGCGCTTACGGAACTCCTCTTGCCTGCGCTCCGATTCTTCAGCCTCTGTAAGGATGTCGATATCCCACCGGGTCAACTGGCTAGCCAGACGCACATTCTGCCCACGCCGCCCAATAGCGAGAGAGAGCTGCTCATCCGGCACGACAACCTCTACGCGCCCAGCATCTTCATCCATCACCACCTTGGTTACTTCCGCAGGGGCAAGAGCATTCACAACAAATGTCGCTGCCTGTGCGCTCCAAGGGATGATGTCAATCTTCTCGCCCTGCAATTCCGCCACAACGGCCTGCACGCGCGAGCCACGCATCCCAACACATGCCCCCACCGGGTCAATTGAGGCATCGCGTGATTCAACAGCCATCTTAGCACGGGACCCCGGATCACGCGCTACGGCTTTAATCTCGATAATCCCGTCATAAATCTCCGGCACTTCCTGAGCAAAAAGCTTTGCTAAGAAGCCCGGATGCGTCCGAGAGAGGAAAATCTGTGGCCCGCGTGGCTCATCGCGCACATCATAAATATAAGCGCGAATCCGGTCGGAATTATGAAAAGATTCGCGCTGAATCAGCTCATCCCGGCGCAAAAGCCCTTCCGCATGACCGCCAAGCTCGACCATCAGATTCCCATATTCTGTCTGCTTAACCGTCCCGTTAACAACCTCGCCAACGCGGTCTTTAAACTCATCATATTGGCGTTTGCGCTCATATTCCCGCACACGCTGAACAATAACCTGCTTGGCTGTCTGCGCAGCAATACGCCCAAAATCAATCGGCGGGAGTGGGTCAACAATAAACTCCCCTACCTGAATTTCCGGCTTAATCTTTTGAGCAATCCGCAAGGGGATTTGCGCATCTTCATTCTCGACCGTCTCAACAACTTCCGTCCATCGGCTTAGGCGCACCTCACCGCTTTTACGGTCGATCGTGGCACGAATATCTTTCTCATGCCCATATTTCGCACGGCCAGCCTTTTGGATGGCTTGCTCCATAGCCTCTAGCACTTGCTCACGATCGATATTCTTCTCTCGCGAGACAGCATCAGCAACTAACAGCAATTCGGGACGGGTAACAGATGTGTCCATCAGGTCGGACCTCCAGCCAGCATAAGACGGGTCATCAGCTCTTTCTCCCCGGCTTTTTGGGTTTCAACTTTGGTGCGCGGCGGGGCTTACTGCCCGCCTCATCTTCTGGCACTATACCAGCAAGTGCGGCACTTGCCTCAATTAACTCATCGGTCAAAACGAGGCGTGCTTTACGCATATCGTCTAACGGCAAGGCAACATCCTGCCCATCATCAAGACGGAGCAAACCACACTCATCTTGCATGCCAAGCACAATACCCGCAAAACGCTTCCGCCCCTCTATCGGGGTATCAAGCTCCACCTTAGCAAGATGACCAGCAAAACGCTCCCAATCCTTCGCACGGGTGAGTGGGCGGTCTATCCCTGCGGAGGAGACCTCTAACATCCATGCCCCCGGTATGGGGTCATCCACATCCAGCACCGCACCAACTGCATGGCTGATTTGCTCACAATCATCAACGCTGATGAGCGAACCATCAGCACGATCAGCCATAACCTGTACCGTTGGCGTCTCATGCCCTAGGACGGAAAGCCGCACGAGCTCATAGCCCATATCCAGCAAAGTCGGGGCGATACGTTCGGCAATACGCGCCTCTAACCCACTAAGACGGCGAATCCCGTACGTGGATTCCCCCTCATATGATGAGGCTGCTTGGCCGGCAATCTCCGGCGATGTGGAAAAATGATCCAAAACAAAAAAGGCGGCCCAACCGGGCCACCCCCCAAAAGAACGGAAAGTGATAACATCTCTCTAGATACGACAGAGCCACAAGTGATGCAAGCTTTTCTCGTACCCTCCCCCCTTTCCTCTTTCTCACGCTTCCCATAAAACCATAGGCTGTAGGAATATACTTGGCCTTAAAGAATAAGCGTGAGCGATATAAGCATATGATGAAATCTCTCCTCCTTTGGCTTTCGCGCATGATGCCGCTTATGATGGCCCTTTTCCTGCTACTGGCTCTCATACAGCTTGGCCTTCTATTCCACACCGCACCCTTAGCCATTATCCATACAGGCTATAAAATACTCGACCACGGCCGCCCCTTTTATATCCCTCTAGCCTGCATTACCTTGGCCCTCTCTTTAGGGGGGATACTCTATTATCTGTCTGTCGAGCGGTTAGCCCAGCATGGCCTATTCCATCGCAAAACACCGCTAACCCTTCTCCTTGGGTATTTAATCAATACCAAAGCCTATGAGAAAACCGCCATCCGCTTGCAGCAAGATTCTAGCTTTAATGCAGAGGAACTCGCAACAACGCTGCAAACGCGCGTCATTGGCCATGATGATATTTGTGAGGAGATTAGCCAGCAATTACGCCGGCGTCTTAGCCTCCATAATAGAACACAACCTGTCGGCGTTTTTCTGTTTAGTGGCCCGCCCAGTACAGGCAAAACACATCTTGCCCGCCAACTTGCTCTCCAAACAGCGCGCCCCCTCGTGCCGTTTGATATGCAAAAACTCACCCCCACGGGGGCAGAGCCTCCCATCGCACAGCCCCCCACTTATGGGCTGACTTTTTTAAATGACCTCGCCACCACCCTCAGGGCACAACCCGATGCCCTCATCCTCCTCAATGGGGTCGAATATACCCCTCCGGAAATCGGCAATGCTCTTATCTCAGCATGGATAGATGGATACATCCCTGACCCCATCACGGGCAAACATATCCCGACAACACAATCTATCTTTATCCTCACAACCTCGCTTCATAGCGCGTTGGAGCCTGCAAATCCCTCTCCCACACCCACAGAGCAGGTAATTCCCCCACTCCTACTCGGGCATGTGGACCGTAGCTTCACCTTCCACCCCCTTACACGCGCCAGCCTTACACGCATTGCCGCCTTGGAGGCCGAAAGGCTCATCCGCAATTATGGCCTCACGGTGGAAGCGGGCGGGATTGACCCATCCCTTTTCAGCCAGCCCTTACAAAAGCACTATAATGCCCAAGAGATAACCAATGCCCATGGCGTCCGCCGCCTTATCGAAGATATGTTAAGCGATGCCCTCATCACCGCTCAGCAACAAAATTACACCCATATTCATCTCCTCTCCAGCCCAACAGGGGCTTTAAGCATCCACCCCAGCAACGGCCCGCAAACCCGTATGAACAAGGCTCGTTTATGACCCGCTTTTGCTCTGCTTTTTCTGCCCTATGGCGTCATGCTCCCCTATGGCGGCTTTGTGTATGCTTATGCGGTATCAGCATCGCTTTGGCTGTTTTCTTCCCCACTCATACCCTTACAAAGCTCGCCCCATGGCTGCCCAACCATACCCTAGAGACAGCATCTCAGCCCAACAACACACATACCACCGCCTTGGGACCGCAAGCCTCTAACTCCGGGTCAGCCGCATCCCACCCTATGCCTGTTCATCTACAATATCCTGACTTAGCAGAAACTATCACAGGCCATATTACACTCGGTAATCACACACTTTTACTCCCCCATGGGGCATGGCATCCTGTTCTAGCTGCCCAAATCACCGATAATTCCCCTTATTCCTTTCTCGCTTTAATCCGCACAGAGCTAGGGGCAGTGACGGGGATCCTCATCGCCCAAGCAACCGAGCAACCCATCCCGCTAGAGCAAGTTATGGCGGAGACTGATGTGTGTCATGATGACCGCAACTACCTCAATAACACACTCACCACAGCACAAGCCGTAGAGGATTGCGCCGCCCTGCGTCTCATCACTTTGCACGGCCCCACACCCAGCGACAGCCCTTTCACCAACGAGGCGATTGCACGGCTTAACGTCATGGGTTTTCCAATTCCGCCCCTCTTTGTGACAGCGCAATGGCGGCATATCGAAGCAACAAATGACGGCAGGGCCCAAGTCGGCACGATAGATTTCCTCATCCCGCCCTTAAACCCACAAACACATCAACTCCTTGCTCCACCGCCCGCTTGGTTGAAGGATGCGTTGCCCTCCCACCCTGTATCAGCCCATTTTGTCGCACGAATGAAAAAATGGCTCCCACAATGGCAGAACATCTTACAAGCCAGTTTTGAAGACCAACTAGATGATACGGCCCTCCCCGCTGGGGCCTTACGAGACCCCATGGCGGGCAATGAGCATTAGATTCCCTCTCGCCGTAAAAGCTTAATGATGCCCTTTAGACACCACCCGCCCCATGCGCTTTTCTGCCATGCGGGCGAGGCGGACAAAAGGTAACCCGACCAACAAATACGCTAAAGCGACCAAAAGCCCCGTCCCAATATAATCATAATAGGTCGAGGAGAGTCGGATATAAGTCTGGCTCAGCTCCGTCAGAGTAATGACCGAGACGAGCGAACTATCCTTTAAGAGCGCGATAAAATCATTCGTCATGACCGGGACAACCGTGCGAAAAGCCTGCGGAACAATCACCAAACGCAACGCTTGCCGATGGGTCATATTCAACGCAATGGCCGCTTCCATCTGCCCACGCGGCACAGAGAGCAAGCCCGCACGGTAATTCTCTGCCTCATACGCAGCGTAATTCAGCCCCAAAGCCAACACACCCGCCGCGAAGGGCGATAATTTCACACCAAACGCAGGCAGGCCATAAAAGATAAATAAAACTTGGATCAAAAGCGGCGTGCCACGCACAACCTCCACATACACACCCGCGACCCACCGCAAAGGGGCCAGACCATAGGCACGGGCTAGAGCCAAAACCAACCCAAAAGCGACCGCTAACACCATCGCAAGGGCCGATACGGCAAGCGTCATCAAAGCCCCACGCGCAATGAGGGGCAAGAAGCTGCTATAACGCTGCACCATCGCTTGGAGACCACTGCCAGACATACGCTCCATCGTCTGACGATACCCCGTCCATGCCGTTGGCTGGGTAGAGGAGACACTATGGTCTCCCGTATAATCGGCCATTTGTGGCGTCCACAGATTCCAACGCGCGAGAATCTGATGCAACGTCCCATCGCTCATCAATGTGCCTAAAGCGGCATCAACAGCATCACGCAAGCCAGGATTATCCTTGGCAAACGCAATCCCATACGCCACACGGCCAATCGGCGGCCCTACGAGCTTTAAATCATCAGAGCAATAATAAAGGGCTATCGGCTCATCAATCAAAATCGCATCAAGCCGCCCATTCTTCAGGTCGGAGAAAAGATTAGTCTCCTCATCATAAGAGCGCACATTCGCCGGGTCGTGGTCCAGCAATAACCGCTCCGCCGCAGTACTCTTAATTGTGCCAACAACATGCCCTTTAAGGGCCGCCACACTCTCCAACCCCGTCTCACTCTTCCGTAGGACAATCCGGTCCACCGTCACGTAATAAGGGCGTGAAAATAACACCGCCTCCTTATGCTCCGGCGTCATCTCAATCCCATCTATAACCAACGCATAAAGGTCACGCCCAAGGCCGGGAATAAGCCCATCCCACCCATTTTGCACAAACCGCCCCTGGCGGCCTAGCCGAGGGGCCAAAGCCTGCATCAGATCATATTCAAACCCTGTCATCCGCCCTTCATGCGCAGGGTCGTGGAACACGTAAGGGACATTCGCCTCCCCGTCCGAGGCCCAAGGCAAGTCCTGCTCATTGCGTGCCCCCGGCACATGCAACCTTGCAACAGATGGCTGCTCTGCCGCCGTTGCTGCTGCCCCATCTGCCCACGCTACAGAGCCACCAACGAGCAGCCCAGTCCATAGCACAAGGCCAGCTGCCCATAATAAGACGCGTTTCATGCGCACCACGCCCTTATCCTTCACAATAATGTTCGCAGAAAACGCCGCGTCCCCGCCTCACGCGGATTAGCGAAAATCACATCCGGGTCGCCACTCTCAACAATCTGCCCAGCCTCCATAAATAACACCCTATCAGAGGCAGCACGGGCAAAGCGCATATCATGCGTTACAACAAGCTGAGTCATTCCCTCTGCATCCAATGCCCGCATGACCGACAACACCTCCTCTGAGAGTTCCGGGTCCAACGCAGAGGTTGGCTCATCATAGAGCATGACAGAAGGCTTCATAGCCAAAGCCCGCGCAATGGCAGCACGCTGCTGCTGCCCACCAGAGAGACGATCAGGATACCGCCCCTTCACAGCGGATAGACCCACCTTCTCCAACAACTCGCAGGCAATTTTATGAGCCTTGCCTTCCTCTAATCCTTTCACCTGCATCGGTGCGAGCATGACATTCTCCAACACCGTACGGTGGGGGAATAAATTGAAGGACTGAAACACCATCCCCACATGGCTCCGCAACCGATGCGCCTGTGCCTCATCCGCGCGCCGCCATGCCCCATGGCTGGCAAGCTTCACATTCTCCACCTGCACATCGCCCGCATCAGGATGTTCTAAAAAGTTCAGGCATCGCAAAAAGGTCGATTTTCCACAACCGGATGGCCCGATGATGGAAATCAACTCCCCACGCTCCACCTCTAGCGAAATCCCCCGCAGAATCTCATTCCCGCTAAAGGATTTGACGATATTACTCGCCTTTAACACCCAATCAGTCAGTTCAGAACGTCCTTCCCCACGCTACATTGTGGCGTTACCGCCTTGTAGTCATTCATCATGTGCCTTCATAACCATAAGAGCCCTTCCAGCAAAACAGGCTTTCCTATATTTTTCATCGATCAGCATCATTTTCTTCCTACCCTCTGGGTACACGCTCCACATGAAACACCCTCATGCACCCTACACCCCTCTTATCATTAAACCATATCCAACTGACCCGTGCAGGGCGGTGCCTCATCAACGACCTCTCTGGTCAGCTATACCCCGGTGATGCCCTTACCCTTATCGGGCCTAATGGCGTTGGTAAATCCTCCTTTCTACGGCTGATTGCTGGGCTTTGCCCACCCACACAAGGGACACTCACCCGCACAGCCAATATCGCATGGCTAGGGACGGACAATGCCCTCAAACCCACCCTTACTGTAGAGCAAAATCTCCGCCTCTTTACCCCCCACCCAATAACAGCCCTGCATGAGGCCCTCACACACTTAGCCTTAACCCCTTTGCTCAACTGCCCGGTACGTTTGCTTTCATACGGGCAAAAACGCCGGGTGGGACTCGCCCGACTCTTACTCACTAACGCGCCCCTTTGGCTCCTTGATGAACCCACTCATGGGCTGGATGCCCAAAGCCTCGCCCTCTTTAACACCATCATCGCCACACATCGCGCCCAAGGGGGCTGCGTGATGGCTGCCTCACATAATCCGCTTCTCCTCCCCCATAGCCACATACTCACACTCGGTACAGCAATACACAACATAACACCCGCCCCACTCTCCTCCCGCCTTCATATTGCACCACTCCTGCCGCAACATATTCATGAGGGGCCAAAACATCCCGTTCATCCTTTTCTACACCATCTCCGCCGCGAGTTCTGGCTGGCTCTCTCTCATCGGCGGGACGGCATTGCTGGGCTGGGCTTTCTCATCATATGCTGCATGCTCTTTGCGCTCGCACTCGGCCCCGCCCCAGCGCGCCTCCAACAGGTTGGGCCGGTCATTTTATGGGTCTGCCTCTTGCTCGCAAGCCTCTTACCGCTGGAACGTCTTTATAACGCCGATGCGGAAGATGGCTCTTTAGACCTCTTACGCATGCGCCTCGCCCCTGCTTTTATTGCCCTTGGTAAAATCATCAGCCATTGGGTCACAAGCAGCCTTCCCTTGCTGCTTATCACACCTTTAATGGCCCTTTTCTTCCAGCTCTCGCTCTCATCCCTGCCCCGCCTTATCCTCAGCATGACCCTCGGCAGCCTCACCTTAGCCTTCCTCGGTGGCATGACAGCGGCTATCACCCTAGGGGCACGGCAGAACAGCCTTCTCCTACCCATCCTCACCCTCCCGCTTATGGCCCCAAGCCTCATTTTCGGCACGCTATCTTGCACAACGCCACCGGGGCCTGCCAACCATGCCACGTTAAGCCTTTTGGCAGCTTTCTTCCTCCTCAGCGTCCCCCTCTGCCCTTTTATCGCGGGGTTAAGCTTACGCGATGCTCAATCTTAGACATAAAAAAGGCCGTCCCTCATAAAGGAACGGCCTTTCCAACATAATACACTGCAAAATTAGTGGTTATTCTGCATCTTATCGACAAAGTTCTCCAGCCAGTGGATGGTATAATCCCCTTTTTGGAACTCCGGGTCCGCTAATATCTTCTGATGCAGTGGAATGACCGTTTTCACCCCTTCTACAACACACTCTGTCAAAGCGCGCTTCATACGGGCAATCGCTTGCTCCCGCGTTGGGGCATGGACGATCAATTTCGCAATCATGCTATCGTAATAAGGCGGAACCTTATAGCCGGAGAAGATAGCACTATCCATGCGTACCCCTAACCCACCAGGCGCGTGAAAGACCTTCACTTTACCTGGATTCGGCACAAAGCTCATCGGGTCCTCAGCATTGATGCGACATTCAATCGCATGGCCGGACATTACAATGTCCTCTTGCCGGTACCCGAGCTTTTCTCCCGCTGCAACGCGGATTTGCTCTCTTACCAAATCCACATCACACACCATCTCTGTAACAGGATGCTCCACCTGCAAACGGGTATTCATCTCGATAAAGCAAAATTGCCCATCTTGATAAAGGAACTCCAACGTCCCCGCATTGCGATACCCCATACGCGAGAGTGCATCGGTAACGGTCTTACCAATCTCATTACGTTGCTCTGGTGTAATGACGGGCGAGCCTGCTTCTTCCAGCAATTTTTGGTGACGCCGCTGCAAGGAACAATCACGCTCCCCAAAATGCACAACATTGCCGTGCGTATCACCCATAATCTGAAGCTCAATATGACGCGGCTTATCGAGATATTTCTCTAAATAAACCTCATCATTGCCAAAAGCGGCCCGTGCTTCTGTCCGGGCAACACTCCATGCTTCTTCAATCTCATCAGCCGTTTGGGCAACTTTCATCCCTCGGCCACCACCGCCTGCTGCGGCTTTGATGAGGACAGGATACCCCACACGCTCAGCCACCTCACGCGCTTCCTCAAGGCTAGCCAACGCCCCATCAGACCCCGGCACAAGCGGCACACCAAGGGCCTCCATCGTGGTCTTAGCGGTGATTTTATCCCCCATCATGCGAATATGCTCAGCCGTTGGACCGATGAAGGCAATACCATGCTCCTCCACCGTTTCCGCAAACTCAGCATTCTCAGAGAGGAAGCCATAACCGGGGTGAATCGCCTCCGCCCCAGTAATCGTCGCTGCAGAAAGAATCGCCGCCACATTCAGATAGGAATCACGAGAGCTCGGCGGGCCAATGCAGACAGCCTCATCCGCCAAACGGACATGCATAGCATCGGCATCAGCTGTGGAATGTACCGCCACCGTCTTGATGCCCATCTCCCGACAGGCACGCAATACACGCAACGCGATCTCGCCACGATTGGCGATTAGAATCTTGGAAAACATTACTCAATAATCGCCAATGCAGCCCCAAACTCAACCGGCTCCCCAGATGCCACACAGTAACGGACTAGCTTACCGGCACGCGGAGCCTTAATCTGGTTAAAGGTTTTCATAGCTTCAATGAGCATAATGGTCTGCCCCGCAGCAACCTGCGCGCCCTCTTGTACAAAAGGCGGGGAGGATGGATCTGGCGTAAGATAAGCCACACCCACCATCGGGCTAGGCACCGCGCCAGGATGAGAGGATAAATCCGCAGGCGGGGCCTCGGCCTTCTCCGCCGCAGGGGCCGCTACCGCTGCCGGGGCTCCCACAGCCGCGGGGGCCGCAGCCTGCACGCTTACATTACGCGCAACACGAAGGCGGCTATCACCCTCGGACACTTCAATTTCAGTCAGGCCTGTATCAGTTAAGATATCAGCAAGTGCCCGAATGGCCTCCTTATCCACGAGCATACGGCTCATCCTTCATCCTCAATTATATCTGCCACCGCCTGCAGGGCATGGGCATAACCACGTATCCCCAACCCGCAGATAACGCCACGGGCTGCCTGAGAAACATACGTTTGATGACGAAATGCTTCCCGGCGATGAATGTTAGACATATGCACCTCAATCACCGGCAACTCAACGGCTAAAAGCGCATCAAGTAAAGCAATTGACGTATGCCCATAAGCCGCAGGATTGATGACTATGCCACTTGCACGGCCACGACACTCCTGCACCCACGATACTAGCTCCCCCTCACCATTGGTCTGGCGAAAATCAATCGTTACATCCAGCCGTTCCGCTGCTTGTAAGCAGAGCTGCTCCACATCATCCAGTGTTGCAGCACCATATATCTCAGGCTGTCTCAGCCCTAGCATATTTAGGTTCGGTCCATTTAGGACAACAATAAGAGGTCGCTTCATCCGGACGGCTGATAGCATCTTCATATTCCCTAGGTAAAGACACTCTTTTCCATATTACCCTAAAGGCAAAATACCCAACCCTATATCGCAAACCTAGCCCTTGGCCTTCATTTGTGAGAAAAACACGCCATCTTCAACAGCCACAAGGCTTATAATGCCAACTATACAACACAATTTTTTACCCAAAACCACCCTTTGCCTCTGCCTAGCCTTTCTCCCCCTCATCTCGACTGCTATCGCCGCCCCTTTTACAGAAAGCGGCGATGCAAGCTGGTATGGCGGCAAAAAATTCGTCGGTAAACGGACCGCAAGCGGAGAGCGATTACGCCCAGACGCCATGACAGCCGCTCACCCTACATTACCCTTAGGCACTAAAATACGCGTCACCTCATCCGTAACCGGCCGCTCCGTCATTGTTCGGGTTAATGATCGCGGCCCCTATAATAGTGATCGAATCATCGACCTCTCCAAAGGAGCCGCTAGGAAAATCGGCATCCTCCATAACGGCGTTGGCCCTGTTACAATCACCACATTGCCAGACGACGAGAGAAAAAAGCGAGAATAGCAAGATAACGAGAGAACACCCTCCTTCTAATCTGCCACCTCTAACTCCTCTTGCTCTTGGTGAACCATCTTCCGATAGCCGCGCTCCTCTAACTCGGCATTTAAGACCGCCCCAAAAAGTACAACATACGCACTAACAAAAAGCCACATCATCACCGCAGCAACAGCCCCTAATGGGCCATAAGTTGCGTTATAGCTTGCAAAATGCGCCACATACCATGAGAACGCTATTGAAACAGCCACCCACAAGATAGTCGCCAAAAAAGCACCGGGGAAAATCCATCGCCACGCCGTCTCCCGCTCACGGCATGGGGCGATGCGATAAAGCACCATCACCGCCGTAAAGACAAAGAACAGCATAATGGCGGGGGCTAACCAATGCACTACTGTAGGTGTCCATTGCTCAAGCAGAAAATGCATAGAAGATGGAAGGGTTTCCATCCCAATCCCTACATACGCCAAATAATGCGGTAAATAATCCACTAAAGCTGGGGCAGCCACCATAAGAGCCAGCGTTAAACACGCCCCAATCACCGCCATAAGGGTCGTCACAAACGCAAGACACTGGAACTCAAAAAAACCACGCGTCTCCTGAGCATGATAAACCAGATTCAAGGCCGAAAGAATGGATTTGCTACTTGCCGTCACCGACCATAACGCCACCAAAACCGAAAAAACGAGCCCTAATGTTAAAGACGAATGAGGTTGCGTAACAAGCGCATGGATCCGGTCAAAGATCATATCATACGCAGCAGGTGGCAAAATATGCTTAATAACATGCAACTGCCCCTCGGCTGTTTGCACATCAAAAGCCAACCCATAAAGGGAGATTAACGCCGTAAGAGCAGGGAACAACGACAATGTCGCATAAAACGCGCACCCTGCTGCACTAAGGGACGTTTGACTATCCCCACTATTATTGAGAACTTGAAGAAAAACAGCCTTCCAGCCTTGCGGTGGCGGTGGGAGAGCATCCTCTTGCATTTCGGTCATATCAGGCACGGAACACACTCTCACTTCTCACACCGCCACACCCCACCTCAGGGGCGTAGAGTTTAGGCTTTCTCCAACTCCGCTTGGATCCGATTCCAACGCTCAATATTATCTTTTGCATCCTTCACAAAAGCGGATTTCTTCACCCCATCGAGGAAGATGCGCTGCATCAACCGCCCTAGGCCACGCGTTGGCCTCTCAAACTGGATGAACAAAATACCGCGTACATCATCCGTATTATTCTGCACTGTGTGGCGATACGTATCGTCAAAGACGAAAACCTTCCCCTCATCCCAATGCAACTTGTCATCTGCGACTTGAATCCAGCAATTATCACGATCTCGTGGAACACCCAAGCCCATATGCGCATTCAACATCCCTTTTGTAACCCCTTTATGCGGTGGAATCTCACCTCCGGGCTCCAAAATAGAGAATAAAGCCGAGCATAAACCGGGTATCCCCGCCACAAGTTGAGCTGTTACTGGAGCTTTTGCACAATTCTCCGGCACTGCAATCCCATATCCGTAAAGAAAAAAGGACTTCCAACGGTTATCAGGTGCAATCCGCCGATGGTCAGGGGATAAATCACGCAAAGCTGGCACACGCTCACGCTCTGCCATAACGGCTTGGAACTCCTTTATCATTAAAGGTGCCGCCGCCTCCAACGCCGCAACCCACGGGAAAAGCTTATTATCCAAATTGGGGGTGTTCGGTACTAAAGAATCTTTTGCTATGAAATTATTAAACCAAGGCCGCAGGGCTTTACCAACCCGCACTAATAAAGGCCGTTTTTTCTTATCTTGCTGATTCGCCGCCATAATAGCCTGCCTCCCAACAAATGATTCACACATTAAAACCGATTAATTTTCTACCAAAATCCCTTCGCAAACGGGAAGGAGGTCTTCCGTCTAGCTGCTCTTCATTACAAACATGTCATGCAAGAGGCTAAACAATCAAAAAGTCGTTAACATCCTAAAAATATGAAACTTTCCTGCCCTGCATCTCCCCTCACTTAAAAGGAGCATTATAGCAGCCAGCTTATTATCACTTTTTTGTGATTAAGAACCATCTTTTCATCCCTCCTTTACCCTTTCCCCTTGCATTAAAGCGCAATCTGCGCTTTTGACGCAGCTCCCCCTTCCTAAGAGGATGTGTGTCTTATGACCCCAAAAATCGCCCGCTTCCTCGCTGATCAACAGCCTGCCACACCGTGCCTGGTTGTGGACCTCTCCATTGTGGCAGAGCAATACCAAGCCCTTCACAAAGCCCTACCGACAGGGCGCATCCATTACGCGGTAAAAGCTAATCCTGCCTCTGCGATTCTTACATGCTTGCACCAACTTGGCTCTTACTTCGACATTGCCTCGCCGGGGGAAATTGACCTCTGCCTCCAAGCGGGCATTCCCGCAGCGAAGCTCTCCTTCGGCCATACCGTAAAAACAGCCCGCTCCATCGCTTATGCACACCAAAAAGGCCTCACCCTCTTTGCCTTTGATTGCCTTGAAGAGCTAGAGAAATTAGCACAGCACGCCCCCGGCTGCTCTGTCTTTTGCCGCCTCGGCGTCCTCAATACCGGGGCAGAATGGCCCTTATCCCGCAAGTTTGGCACAACGGTAGAGCATGCTTTTACCCTCCTCACCAAAGCCCATGCCCTTGGTTTAAAACCCGCTGGCTTATCCTTTCATGTCGGCAGCCAACAGACCCATATCGAGGCTTATGCTGAGGCCATTGCCCAAGCCGCAGAGCTTTATCATCGCCTCGACAAAGAGCAGAATATCACTCTGGATTTCATCAATATGGGGGGCGGCTTCCCCACCTATTACCGCACCCCCATTCCCGCTATCGACCAATTCGGGCAGGCCATCACAACCGCCATGCAAACGCACTTCCCCCGTCACGCCCCGCAGATTCTCTTAGAGCCGGGGCGGTATATGGTCGGCAGTGCCGGGATTGTCCAAACAGAAGTCGTCCTCGCCAGCCATCGCGGTAACCGAGAGGATGAACCTCGCTGGGTGTATCTTGATATTGGCCGTTTTGGCGGCTTAGCCGAGACAGAAGGCGAGGCGATTCGTTATGCCTTCCAAACCCCTTATGATAAGACCAGCACCCACTACTCCCCCTGCATCCTCGCTGGCCCCAGCTGCGATAGTATGGATGTCCTTTACGAGAAAAACCCCGTCCCTCTGCCCGATGAACTCAAAACAGGGGATAAACTCATCATTCTCTCAACAGGGGCTTATGTCTCCACCTATTGCTCCACGGGCTTTAACGGCTTCCCCCCTCTCAAAGAATATTATCTTTAGCCGTGTTCTAAAGACTGTAACGTCACGAGACGATGATACGCCCCCTCTGGGCGGGCCATTAATGTCGTATGGGTGCCATCCTCAATAATCTGCCCCCCCTCAAAGACTAAAATACGGTCCAAATCCCGCACGGTTGCTAGGCGATGAGCCACCACAAGCACCGTGCGTTCGGTCATTAACCGGGCCATAGCCTCTTGCACCAACCGCTCCGATTCAGAATCCAAGCTCGCCGTTGCTTCATCAAAAATCACAATTGGCGCGTTTGTTAAAAAGGCACGCGCAATAGCCACACGCTGCCGCTCCCCACCAGAGAGTTTCACCCCGCGTTCACCCACTAATGTATCATAACCATCCGGCAACTGCGTGATGAACCCATCAGCATTAGCTAAACGGGCCGCCTCCTCAATCGCCTCACGCGGGGCATCAGGCTGCCCATAAGCGATATTCTCAGCCAATGTGCGGTGGAATAACATCGGCTCCTGCGGCACAAGAGCAATCTGCCGGCGCAAACTTTGTTGCGTGACATGGGCAATATCCTGCCCATCAATCAAAATGGCCCCACTCTGTACATCATAAAGCCGTTGCAATAGCCGCGTTAAAGTCGTTTTGCCAGAACCAGACGCCCCCACTAACGCCACACGGCTCCCCGCCGCAATCTTCAATGAAAAATCCCGATAAATCGGCGTCAATTGCGAAGGATAACAAAAGCTGACATCCCGTAGCTCAATCGCCCCATCCGTCACGACCAACGGTACCGCCCCATCAGCATCCTGCACGCCCGGTGCTGTAGCAAAAAGCCCAACAAGCTCCTCCATCTCATTCACCGAGCGTTGCACTTGGCTGACTTGCTGCCCCAAATCCCGCAAATAGCCTTGGATGAGGAACATCATCGTCAACACATAAGCCACATCTCCCGGCCCTGCCGCCCCACGCCACCACAAAAGAACCGCAAGGCCAATCATCACCACACGCATCAAAAGCGTATAGGACGCCTGAAGATTGGCACTATTGGTTCCCCTATACCAACTATAATAGGTCTTCTCCGCCCATGTCCGGGCTACAGAATGTAAATGTTGCTCTTCACGCTGCTCCGCCCCAAAGCTTTTCACCACAGCATTGCAGGTAATCGCATCACCTAACAGGGCCCCCATTTTGGAATCCCACTCATTCGAGACCCGCGCCGTTGGGGCTACATACCGCAAAGCCAACCAAATGGAGAGGCACGCAAACAGCACGACCATCACCGCCAACACTAACCCCAATAGCGGGGCCCGCACCAGCAGAACAAGCGTTGTGCCCACCAACACCAAAAGCTCCGGGGCAATCAACAAAAGCAACGTGTCATCCAGCGTATCAATGGCCCAAATCCCCCGCGTCACACGCCGCACAACCGAGCCTGCAAAACTATTAGCATGCCAGTCGGAAGAGAAACGCTGCACACGGGCAAAGGCATCATCTAATACCTGACGCATCACCGCTAAACTAAGCTTGCTTATCCCCAAATAGGAGGAACGCCGGCCCATCACCCCCACAAGCCCTAGGACCAATAGCCCACTAACCATCAATAAAGCATCATGCAGCAAAGCCGCACGGCCCCCTTCTGCCGGGGATGGCAGCACCGTGGTGGAAATATCCCCCACTAAACGCCCTGCTAAAAGCGGCGTGCAAATGTCGGCCAATGTAGCCAGCCCCACACCCCCCAATGTCCGCGCTAACATGGCCGGATGCTGCACCCACCGTACCATCACAAAGCGCAGCACCTCGGTAAAAGAGAGCTTCATCCCCTTATGGGGCTTGCTATTTACCTCTGCCATTGGCCACCGCCTCCCTCACCCTTACGTCATCCCTAAGCGTTATCCTTGCTCCTATCACCCGCTTGAAGAACAACGCAACACAGCTTAGGAACAGACCCATCATTCTCACCACGGACTAACCTGACCCCTCATGGCCACATCCCGCACAAAGCCCACCACAACACCAAAGATGAGCCTAAAAGCCGTCCGCGCCTTCCTCAACGCCTTAGACAAAGCCCATCCTGATGCACGCAGCGAGCTCATCTACCATAATCATTTCGAGCTCCTCGTCAGCGTCGTCCTCTCCGCTCAGGCCACGGATGTATCTGTCAATAAAGCCACCCGCGCTTTATATGAGAAAGCCCCCGACCCTGCCAGCATGGCCGCTTTAGGGGAAGACGGCATTGCCCATTATATCCGCACTATCGGCCTATGGCGGTCTAAAGCGCATAATGTCGCCCTTCTCTGCCAACAATTACTAGAAAAACACAACGGCCATGTACCCAATAACCGCGAAGCGTTAGAAGCCCTCCCCGGTGTAGGCCGTAAAACCGCCAATGTCGTCCTGAATATCGCTTTTGACCAACCCACCATGGCGGTGGATACGCACATCTTTCGCCTTGGCAACCGCACCGGCCTTGCCCCCGGCAAAACCGTCCGCGCTGTGGAGGATGCCCTCATCGCCCGCATCCCCAAAGAGATGCTCCGCCCTGCTCATCATTGGCTCATCCTCCATGGCCGCTATGTCTGCAAAGCCCGCACGCCAGAATGTTGGCGTTGCCCCGTAACAGAATGGTGCCTTTATAAGGAAAAGAATAAGATTCCTCCCAAATCCAAAACAACCCCATAAAGGGCAAATACGCCATCTCGCCTTATAAGGGCTTTATTTTATAGCATAACACTGTAGAAAGGCCTTTCTTCTCCCAATTAAAGCCTTATAGCACGAGCTAGAGCATGACCCCGCCCTTGTTGGAAGAAACGGCCATCATATTCGGTGCAGACGGCAACGACCTCTGGCCTACGCTCTGTGCTATCCAATCCGTCATCACACATAACCCCCACACAAAGCTCGATTTTTACATCCTCCACACCGCTATTCCCACAACCCTTCAGCACCTCATCACAGCTCTTTTCCAAACAGAGAGCAGCCAGCTCACCTTCCTTGATGTCGCCCAAAAAGCACAAGCCCTACGCACACATACGCACCCGCGTTGGCAAGCAAGCTGTTTCTATCGGTGCTATCTCCCTGTTTTATTCCGTGAGAAACGCTTCGTCCTTTGGCTTGATAACGCCCTCCTCGTCACCGGCTCACTCGCCCCTCTCCTCCATCGCTTTCCCCAAGAAGCAAGCCTCGGTGCTGTCGTTGACCCTCTCGCTTACATGCTTCAGCGTAATAATGTCCCCCTCCATACCCTGTTGGGCGATGCCCCCGCTGCGGGCCTCCCTGATACGACCCTCGCCCATTACACCAAAGACCATCTTAGCCTCACTCAACCGGAGCATTACTTTAACAGCAATATGCTCCTCCTCCGCCCCCGCTTAATCTCGCCCTCACAAATCAATCGCTGCTTTACCCTCGCAACACGGCCTTACCTTTGCCCCGGCACAGATATTCTTAATCAAGTCTTTCACAATCATGTCCATCTCCTCCCCGAACGATGGAACTTCATGACCGGCAAACTCACAGAAAATCTCTGCCTGCATCTCCCCGAATCATGGAAAAAACAACGTGAGACAGAGCGGCTCCATCGCTGCATCCTCAACTTCCCCGAAGGCGCAAAACCATGGCAAGACCCTGCCCTCCCCGGTGCCAGCCATTATCAACGCCTCTCCACACAGCTTGAAGACCGCCTCAGCCGCCTCGCCCCTACCCTCATCCGCACCTTATGCAGCGGCTAACCCGCTATTCTGCCTTCGCAAATGGGAGAGGGGGCACACCATGAAACCCCATCGGCCCAACCCATAACCGCTCCCCCTGCCACATCCGCGCTGAGATGAACCGCACACCACCACGCCCATCATCATAAACAGCCCAGCTTCCCTCACGCTTTATATCCTCTATGCTCACATGCTGCGCAGCCATACAAAGTGGCTTTTGCTCCCTCACATTCACCTCCAACGCTACATGCGCACAGAGCTGAGATTGCTGAGGCTGCAGCACCTCATCTGCCCCTTCCAGCATACGCCATAAAATGACCTGCCCCGCTTTGAGAGGAACACGACATATTCCCGCCTGACAAAACGGCACCCCCACCCCACGCGCTTGCCATCCCAAAGCCCGTTGCACCTCCTGCCGCACAAGGGGCATCCCTAACCGTCCCTCCACAAGGCGCATCTCCCCCTCTTGCCGCACAGCAAGAGCATGCTCCAACGTTGTAATCACCATCACCGGGCGCGGCACCACCCATACCAAAACAAGGGCTACCCCTATCATCCCCAGCCCACAAAAACGCGCCATCCCCCGCCATAAACACAGCACCGCTAATCCCAGCAGAAATAACCCCACATCCCACGCAGGAAAGGAAGGCACCGGCCATGAGGCAAACGGCATCACCGCTACATGCCGTGCCAACCAAGAGATAACCTCAATTCCCCAGCCCATCACACGTAATGCCACAGCCGACAGCCCCAGAGGCATAAGAGCCAAAGCGATCAACCCCGCAGGCATCACCCACAAACCCATCAACGGCACCGCCAGAATATTGGCTAAAACAAACCAAGGCTGAAACGCCCCAAAATACGCCATGCTTAACGGCAAAGTCGCCAACCCCGCTAACAATGAGGTTATCACCAACATAACAACCCCAACTGCCATGCGCCGCCACCAAGGGGGACGCTGCCCCCAAGACCGCCCTACCGGCCTCGCCCCATACCCTCCCAAACGTGCCAAAACCCCACGCAACGGCTCATACCCGGCAATCAACGCCATCACAGCGGCAAAGGACATCTGAAAAGACACATCCAAGACCACAACAGGCGAGGCCACCTCCAACGCTAAAGCCACCAAGGCAAGCCCCCGCAACGAAATCACCCGCCGCCCCAATAAAAAGGCCACAACCCCAAGCCCTGCCATCCCCAAAGCCCGCAACCCCGGTATATGACACCCCGTCAGCAGCACATAAGCCACACCCGCCCCCAAAGACGCCACAAGGGCTATCTCTCGGCACGGCCAATGGGCTGAAAGACGCTGCGACAAACTCATCCCCCGGCGCAGCAAAACAAACACAAACCCCATCACAAACCCAAGATGCAACCCCGCCACTGCCAATAGATGCGCAAGACCAGAAGCCGCATAATCCTGCCGTGTCTGGGTGGAAATTAACCCCGTCTCCCCACACAACACCGCCGCAGCAATCGCCCCAACCTGACCGGGTAAATAATGTTCAATCTGCCGCGCCACTTGCCCCCGTATCGCCCCCCAACGCCCTCTATCGGCCTGTGCATCATCTACGCGCTCCACTGGCGACAACGCCGTCCCCGTTCCCGCTCGGCCAGAAAACCACGCCGCCCGCTGCCCATCATACCCCCCCGGCCATGAAGGTGCCATTGGCGCGCGCAACAATGCCCGCACCCGGACAGCCTCCCCCGGATTCATATGCTCCACAACCGGTATATCTTTTGCCGGTAAGGTAATCACTAAAGAGCGTGACAACGGGGCCATCCCCTCCCACCAAGGGGAACGAAAGACCGCCCCTTTAATCGTCACCCGCCATGACGCCCCACCCTCCACATGACGCCCTATCACAGGCTCTAAGGCGGCTAAACGCCCCTCAACCACCATAGATTCCAACGGCAAAAGCGGCATGGGTGGTTGCCGCCTCGCTTGAGCGAAAGCTAACAGAAATCCCATTCCTAACGCACATACAGCACTGCCCACACAACAGCCCAACAGCTGCCACCGCGCAGCCCGCTCCGTAACCGCCACCACCCAACGGCTACCCACCAAAAGGGCCAACCCAACAGCCACACCCCCCATTATGGCCACACACAGCCACCAAGGCGGCTCCTCTGGCAAAGCAAAATAGGCCGCAATACCCAGAGCCACCCCGACAGGGAGCCAACAAGCAAGACGACTCCCCTGCCGGGCCAAGCCCGTCACCATCATCGCGCCCGTACCGCCCTGCCTCTTTGCCATAACCTCCCTTTTCTCATGATTAAACTTGCACTAAAGCCCATAATGACACATCGAAGGTCATAGCCCGACACCGCCCAGCATGTTATAAGGCTTGCTCATGAAGATCCGTACCCGTTTTGCTCCCTCGCCCACCGGGCTGCTCCATATCGGCAATGCCCGTGCTGCCCTGTTTAACTATCTTTTCGCCCGCCATCATGGCGGGGAGTTCGTCCTCCGTATCGAAGATACAGACCGCGAACGCTCCACCCAACAGGCTGTAGATGTTATCTTTGAGGGTCTAAAATGGATGGGGCTAGACTGGGACGGCGAACCGACCTTCCAAGCCAGCCGCCAAGACCGCCATGCAGAAGTCGTCGCCCAACTGATGGAAAAGGGCATGGCCTATCGCTGCTATTGCACAGCTGAAGAACTCGCCGCCATGCGCGAAAAAGCCCGTGCCGAAAAACGCCCCCCCCGCTATGACGGCACATGGCGCGACCGCGACCCTGCCGACGCCCCAGAGGGCGTACCTTACGCCATCCGCCTTAAAGCCCCCAAAGAAGGCGAAACCATCATTAAAGACCTCGTCCAAGGGGAGGTCCGCGTAGCCAATGCGGAGATGGATGACCTCATCCTCTTACGCTCCGATGGGACACCAACCTATCTGCTCGCCGTGGTGGTGGATGACCACGATATGGACATCACCCATGTTATGCGCGGCGATGACCATCTCACCAACACCTTCCGCCAAGCCATGATCTACCGCGCCATGGGCTGGAACCTGCCAGAATTCGCCCATCTCCCCCTCATCCACGGGCCAGATGGTGCCAAACTCTCCAAACGTCACGGCGCACAATCGGTTGTGGAGTTCCGGGAGGAAGGCATCCTGCCAGAAGCCCTCTGCAATTATCTGCTCCGCCTCGGCTGGGGCCATGGCGATGCGGAAATATTGGACCGCGAGGAGCAAATCAAACTCTTTGATATTGATGGGATTGGCCGCTCCCCCTCCCGTATGGATTACGTCAAACTCAGCCATCTCAATGGCATTTGGATGCGCCGCGCAAATGATGAGCGTCTAACAGCCCTCGTTATGCAGCGTTTAGCACAACGAGACGACCTCAATCATGATGAGACTGTCCGTGCCCGTGTCCTCGCCCTCATGCCGGGGCTAAAAGAACGCGCCAAAACCGTGGTAGAACTTGCCGATAACGCCGCTTTTGCTGGCCTGCGCCTGCCGCTCACCTTCACCCCAAAGGCGGAAAAACATTTAGGTGAGGAGGGCAAGAAGGTTCTCGCAGGGTTAGAGACAAGACTCGCTGCACTAGAGCCTTTCACCCCAGAGGGAATCGATAGCACATTACGCGCCTTCGCCACTGAGCATGAGCTAAAGCTCGGTGCTGTAGCCCAGCCGCTCCGTGCCGCGATGACAGGCACCACAACCTCACCGGGAATCGACCTCACACTCGCCGCCTTAGGGCGGGAGGAAGTCCTCGCCCGTATTCGGAGTGCCCTATCCGCATGAGCCCCACACACCACATCCCCCATCTTCTCGGCATTGAGGGCATGACAGAGAAGGACATCACCCCCTTTCTCGACCTCGCTGAGAGCTATGCCCTGCTTAGCCGCTCCCGCAACGCACCGCGCGATGTGCTCCAAGGCCGTACCGTCATCAATCTCTTCTTTGAGGATAGTACCCGCACGCGCACTAGCTTTGAGCTTGCCGCTAAACGGTTAGGGGCCGATGTGGTGAACATGACCGTCGCCACAAGCTCGGTCAATAAAGGGGAAACCCTGCTCGATACCGCTTCCACCCTTAATGCCATGCATTGCGACCTCCTCGTCATCCGCCATGCTCAAAGCGGGGCCCCAGCGTTGCTCTCGCAAAAGGTCGAGGCCAGTGTCGTCAATGCTGGTGATGGCATGCATGAGCATCCCACCCAAGCCCTGCTTGATGGCCTAACCATCCGGCGGCATTTTGGTCGCCTCAGCGGCTTAAAAATCGCCATTTGCGGCGACATCGCCCATAGCCGCGTAGCCCGCTCAGACATTCACCTCCTCCGCGCTATGGGTAATGATATTCACCTCGCTGGTCCCCCAACTCTGCTTCCCAATGCCCTCGGCACGTTGGAGGGCGTAACCCTCCACCATAATATTGATGACGCCCTAAAAGATGCTGATGTAGCAATGTGCCTCCGCGTCCAGCGGGAACGCATGGGCAGTGGGCTTGTGCCCAGCGCACGGGAATATTTCTCCCTCTTTGGGTTAGACCGCCGCCGCCTTGCTCTAGCCAAACCCGGCGCACTGGTCATGCATCCCGGCCCCATGAATCGCGGGGTAGAAATCGCCTCCGCTGTTGCCGACTCTCCACAAAGCGTTATCTCTGAACAAGTCGAGATGGGCGTTGCCGTCCGCATGGCTGTTCTTGATCGTCTCTCCCGCATGAAGAATCCCGCATGAGCAGCATCTTTTTCCAAAATGTTCGGCTAATAGACCCCGCCTCCGGGCGCGATAGCATGGGCAGCCTACTCGTCCAGGACGGCCTCATCACCGCCATCGACCCCAAAGATCCTCCCAAAAATGCCCGCCTTATAGAGGGCAATGGTGCCGTCCTCTGTCCCGGCCTTGTCGATATGCGCGCTCGTTTTGATGAGCCGGGGGCAGAATATCGCGAGAATATCGCCTCTGGTGCCCAAGCAGCCGTTGCCGGGGGCATTACCACCCTCGCCCTCCTCCCCGATACCGACCCCGCTATTGATAACCCCGCTCTCGTCCATTACATCCGCCGCCGGGGTGAGGAGACAGGCCTTATCTCCATCCATCCTTACGGGGCCCTCACCAAAGGCTGCGCTGGGGGCGATATGGCCGAAATTGGCTTGCTCAAACAAGCTGGGGCCATTGGCTTCACCGATGGAGCCCGCGCGATTGCCGATACAAAGCAAATGCGCAACCTACTCGCCTATTCTGGCTTTTTAGACACGGTCATCATCTTACATCCAGAGGATCCCTCTCTCGCCAAGGGAGGCTGTGCCACTGCCAGCCCACAAGCGGTCAAAATGGGCCTACCGCAAATCCCCGCCTGTGCCGAGGCTATGATGGTCGCACGCGACCTTCGCCTTGCCGCCCTCACCGGGGCGCGTATCCATTTTAGCCACATCTCCACAGGTGAAGCCCTCAGCCTCATTGCCGCAGCCAAACAACAAGGCATCCGCGTCACCTGCGATACCGCCCCGCCCTATTTCGCCATGACAGAAGCCGATATTGGGGACTTCCGCACCTACGCCAAACTCTCCCCACCCCTCCGGCAAGAGGCTGACCGGCGCGCCATCCTCGCAGGCCTCGCAGATGGCACGATTGATGCCATCGCCTCCGACCACAGCCCCGCAGATGCTGATGATAAACGCCTCCCCTTCGCCCAAGCCCGCGCAGGGGGGACCGGCCTCGTCACCTTGCTCGGCGTCACCCTACAAGCAGGCTTGCCATTGCTGGATGCGCTACGCCTTCTCACCATCGCCCCCGCCCGCCTCTTAGGACTGCCAGCAGGCACTCTCAGCATTGGCGCAGCAGCGGATCTCTGCCTTTTCGCCCCAGAGGAAGAATGGGTCGTTACAGCCGGCAACTTACCCGGCCGTGCCCAAAATACCCCCTTTGATGGCCAAACCCTCAAAGGACGAATCCACCGCACCTTCTATCACGGGCGAGAGGTCTTTACCGCAGAGGGGCTTTCAGCATGAGCAGCCTATTCCACTGGTCCCTCATGCCCCCTAGCCTCCTCGTTATCGCTCTTGCTGCTTACGGGATAGGCAGCATCCCCTTCGGCCTCCTCCTAACCGCCTTAAGTGGCCAAGGCGACATTCGCAAAATCGGCTCCGGCAATATCGGGGCTACCAATGTCCTACGCACAGGTCGCAAAGGCCTCGCCGCCGCAACCCTTCTGCTTGATGCCCTAAAAGGGTTACTCGCCGTCCTACTTGCCCAAGCCCTCTCCCCCCTTAACACCGCCCTTTGCCTCTCCGTGGCTGGGTGTGCTGCTGTACTTGGTCATTGTTTCCCCCTCTGGCTCGGCTTCCGCGGCGGGAAGGGCGTTGCAACAGGCATCGGCGTCTTTTGGGGCATGTGCTGGCCTGTCGGGCTGCTCTGTACCATCCTCTGGCTAGCGGGGGTACGGCTGAGCAAGATTTCCTCTGTCGGTGCATTGCTTGCCTTTTTATCTGCGCCATTTCTGATGGTTGCTTTCTCGCTAGCACCCATCCTCTCCGCTCGTCCTATTGCAGCAACCTTCATCACCATTCTTATCCTCTTGCGGCATCATGGTAACATCGCCCGCCTCATTAACGGAACAGAGCCACGCATCGGCCAAAAATGACCACATCTAGCCCCCTTCTGGCGGCCCCCACAGCAGCAGAACGACTCGCCCAAATCCGCCTCGCCCGCACTAAAGGAATCGGCACCGCCACCTTTAGCAAATTGATGGGCCTGTATAGCTCCGCCACACAAGCGATAGAGGCCCTCCCCACCCGTGCCCGTCTGACAGGCCGCCCCGCCCCCCTCATCCCTTCGCAAACCGCCATAGAGGATGAAATTGCATGGCTTGCCCAGCGCGGTGGTGCCCATCTCCTCCGTTCCGACTCCGCCTATCCACACCTCCTTACCCTTCTTCCCAACGCCCCGATTCTCCTCTTTGCCCAAGGCAACACAGCCCTCCTCTCCTCCCAATCAGTCGCCATTGTGGGCGCACGTAATGCCTCTAACCCCGCTCTAAAACTCACCGAGCAATTCGCAACAGGCTTAGCAGAATCTGGCATCACGATTATCTCCGGCCTCGCCCGCGGGATTGATGGTGCCGCCCATCGCGGGGCCTTACCCTTCAGACGGACCATCGCCGCCCTCCCCGGCGGGCTAGATGTTACCTACCCGCCCGAACATGCCGCCCTCCAAGCAGACATCGCCCAACAAGGCTGCTTAATTACGGAATATCCCCCCGGCACTACAGCCAATGCCCGCCATTTCCCACGCCGTAACCACCTCATCGCCGGCCTATCACGCGGCTGCTTGTTAGTTGAGGCCGCCCATCGCTCCGGCACCCTCATCACAGCCCGACTCGCCCTAAACTATAAACGCCTTCTTTTTGCCATCCCCGGCTTCCCGCAGGACCCACGCTCCCGCGGGGGGAACGACCTGCTCCGCCACAATAAAGCCCTCTTGGTGGAGCGTTACCAAGATATCCTAACCCACCTCAATAATACCCCCTTATCAGCCCATAATCCCGCCGCATGGGAGCGACCACCCGCACGGCAAGCCTCCCTCTTTGCACCACCCCCACCGGCACCGCTACCACCGGCAGCAGCAGTATCAACATCACCAATATCAACGCCGCCCACCTCCCCACCCCAATCGCCATCCCCCACCATGCCGAACGATAAAAACAACGATTCCGATAAAAAAAATATACTCTCCCTCCTCGCGCATACCCCCTCCACGGTTGACGAGATTGCCTCACGCTGTCAGTTGTCCATCTCAGCAGTTGCAGCCATACTCATTGAGCTGGAGATAAATGGTGCCATCCAACGCCACGAGGACGGCACCCTGACCACTCTCAGCTAACGGGCAACGCCCAACTGCCGAATCGTCAGTTAAGACATCAAAGACCGGGAAAAACTCATGGCCGTGAAGAATGTTGTGGTTGTCGAAAGCCCCGCCAAGGCAAAAACCATCAACCGTTATCTCGGCAGCGACTACACTGTCATCGCCTCATTTGGCCATGTGCGGGACCTCCCCCCAAAAGATGGCAGCGTCCGCCCGGACGAGAACTTCGCTATGTCGTGGCAAACTGATGAGCGCGGCTCCAAGCAAATCACCGCCATTGCCAAAGCCCTCAAAGGGGCTAGCAAACTCATTCTCGCTACCGACCCTGATAGAGAGGGCGAGGCCATCTCATGGCATGTCCGCAGCGCACTAGAAGAAAAGAAACTCCTCAAAGGCATTGAGGTCGAGCGCGTCACGTTTAACGAAATCACCAAAAACGCCATCGCCGCGGCCATGAAGGCCCCCCGCACGCTAGACCGCCCCCTTATTGATGCTTATCTCGCCCGCCGTGCGCTAGATTATCTCGTTGGCTTCACCCTCTCCCCCGTCCTCTGGCGCAAGCTACCCGGCAGCCGCAGTGCAGGGCGCGTCCAATCTGTGGCCCTACGCCTCATCTGCGAACGAGAAGCAGAGATTGAAGTCTTTAAAGCAAAAGAATATTGGAGCGTAGAAGGCCTCTTTACTACACCTAAAAAGGCCGATTTCTCCGCCAAATTAACCCATCTTGAAGGCAAAAAGCTCGACCAATTCGCCCTTCCTGATGAAGCTACAGCCCATAAAGCGCGTGACCTCGTCCGCGCCTCGGCTCTCAGCGTCCGCAAGATTGAGCGCAAACGCACACGCCGCAACCCCGCCCCGCCCTTCACCACCTCCACCCTCCAGCAAGAAGCCTCCCGCAAGCTGGGCATGAGCGCACAAACCACCATGCGCACCGCTCAACAGCTTTATGAAGGAGTGGACCTCAATGGCGAGACGGTCGGCCTTATCACCTATATGCGTACCGATGGCGTTACAATGGCCACAGAGGCAGTACAAGCCATCCGCTCCCATATCAACACAGCTTTCGGCAAGGATTACTGCCCCGCCAAACCCCGCTCTTACGCCACAAAAGCCAAAAACGCACAGGAAGCCCACGAGGCCATCCGCCCCACCGATGTATCTCGCACGCCCGATGCCGTTGCTGCCGTCCTCACAGCGGACCAAAAACGCCTTTATGAGCTGATTTGGAAGCGTTCTGTCGCCTCTCAAATGCAATCGGCAGAACTCGACCAAACAGCCATTACCATCGGCGATAATACCGACCAAACCCTCCTGCGTGCTACAGGCTCCATCATCGCCTTTGATGGTTTTTTAAAACTCTATATCGAAGGCCATGACGATAAAGACAAAAACAACGATGACGACCAAAATCGCCTCCTCCCCGCGATGGCAGAAGGCGACTCGCTAAACACAAAAGACGTCAAAGCCGAGCAACATTTCACCCAACCACCACCGCGCTACTCCGAGGCCTCTCTCGTTAAAAAAATGGAAGAAATCGGCATCGGTCGCCCTTCCACCTATGCGTCCATCCTCAGCGTCCTGCGCGACCGCAACTATGTCCGTCTCGAGGCCCGCCGCTTTATCCCAGAGGATCGCGGTCGGCTCGTTACCGCCTTCCTCACCTCCTTCTTCCAACGCTATGTCGATACAGGCTTCACCGCCTCGCTTGAGACGCAACTTGATGATATTTCCGATGGTCGAGCCGATTGGCATGATGTCATGTCCGCGTTCTGGCAGGACTTCTCTGCAACCGTTGCCAAAACAAAAGACCTCAAAATCTCCGATGTAATTGATGCGTTGGATCAAGACCTCGGCAATCATTTCTTCCCCCCCCGCCCAGATGGCAGCGACCCGCGCCATTGCCCTTCCTGCACGGATGGGCGGCTCGGCCTCAAATTAGGGCGTCATGGGGCCTTCCTTGGCTGCTCCAACTATCCAGAATGTCGCACCACACGGCCTCTCACCGTTGATAATGGCGAGGACACCGCCCTCCCCGATGGGATGCGCCTGCTCGGCCATGACCCCGCCACTGGGGAGGACATCACCCTCCGCCGTGGCCCTTACGGTCTTTATGTCCAACGTGGCGAACCCGACCCAGAGGATAAAAAAGCCAAACCTAAACGCGCCACCATCCCCAAAGACCGCAACGGAGAGGAACTCACCCTTAAAGAAGCCATCGGCCTCCTCTCCCTCCCTCGCGAGGTTGGCCCCCATCCAGAAACAGGCGAAATGATCACCGCAGGCTTAGGCCGCTTCGGACCTTTCGTAAAAATGGGCAGCATTTATGGCACGCTCAGCAAAGATGATGACGTCCTCACCATCGGGCTCAATCGCGCTGTTGATGCCTTAGCCAAAAAACTCGCCTCTATCCGCACATTAGGCACACACCCCAAGGATGGTGAAGCCGTTATGGTCCGCAAAGGCCGATTCGGCCCCTATGTACAGCATGGGCAACTCATCGCCACCCTCCCTAAAGGGGATTCAATGGATGATATTACCCTAGAAGAAGCCCTCGCCTTACTGGATGAAAAAGGCAAACCCCTAAAGGGCGGGCGCAAAACAGCTACAAAAAAGACTACCACCAAAAAAACAACCACGAAAAAAACCACAACAACCGCTAAGAAAAAAGCACCCGCCAAAAAAGCGAGTGCTTCTAGTACAACGACAAAACGCAAGGCAAGTACGCCTAAAACCAAAACCCCCACAACACCCCTAAGCGAAGACGATATGCCTTTTTAACTTTCCTTCTATAAAGAATACCGCATAATAGGAGAGAGACCCTCTAAGTACCCCTTGGAGAAACCCTCTCTCCCTACTTAGTAGGCCTCATCTGTTGCGCCTCTTGCAGGCTGCAGCGTATCCCTCACCTCCAGCCCCCTTTCACCCTTATGTAGCATCGCCTCATATGATGTCAGCCCGTTGCCTGCGCTCCCTTTTGATGCCCCCGGCACTGCTTACCCTGTGCGGGACTTTATTCACAGCAGGATTAACAAGCTCAGCCTCTGCACAGGCGGCATCCTCTAATTTTTGGCGTCACTTCATCCAACGCCTCACACCAGACGCCCAGACACACCCACATATATCCTCACAAAAAACGCCTTCGTCCCCTCTAAGCTCCCCCGCGCCTGCTATAACACCACCCCCTCCTCCCATCACTCTGGATGCGGAAGACCAACAAACACAACAAACACTCGCCGCTGCCCTTACCTTCATGATGCCGCGGCTACTCACACCTCAAACCCCACAGAATCTATGCCTCTGGGGAATGCACGCCCTTGTTAAAGCCTCCTCTCCTCTTACAGCTCACATCAATCTCACCCTCACGATAGAGCCTACCTCCCACACAACCCCCTCCCATCTCACGCTCTTTTATGGCTCTCAACGACTATTAGACGAACCTACTCCCCATAAAGATGACATCCTCGGCTGGAGCCAACTTAGCACGCGCTTCATCGCGACCCTACGTCATAGCCTCCCCAATCTCTATCCTTATAAGGATGAAGCCTGCCTAACCCTTTTCCTCAATGGGCTGCTCACCCAACTAGACCCCTATTCTCGCTACCAACCGCCTACACACACCACATCTCCTCCAACACCTCCCCAAACCATTATAGCCAGCGTGGGCCTCACACTCCGTCAATCACACGCACACTTCCCCGCTGTTGCGGCTATCAACCTCAATAGCCCGCTATGGGATGCTGGCATCACACCCGGCGATAGGCTCATCAGCATCAACCATCACAGCACCCGCAACACCCCATTAAAAGACCTTCAAAAAGCCCTTACCGGGCCAAAAGGGAGCACCATACAGCTAAGCTTCCGCCTCCAAGATGGCCAAAAACTCACCCGTAATTTCACCCTCTCTCTTATGGGGGAAGAAAGCGTCTTCCCAGACCATATCGGCCACCTTCCCCTCCTGCATGTAACGCAGTTTTTGCCTCACACAGCCGAGGAAATCAGCCAATATCTCTCCGCCTTTTTCCCTCCGACAACCTTAGAGGGTGACCTTCCCCACGCCTCCCCGCCAAAAACACACATCCCCTCCCATCCCGGCCTTGTGCTAGACCTGAGAGGAAATCACGGCGGCATCCTCCAACAAGCCGTTATGACCGCCGCCCTCTTTTTAGATCACGGCGTTATTACCACAACGGACGGCCGCGCTCCTGAATCCAACCATGTATGGAGCATCCAAGGCGGAGACCTCACCAACAACACAGCCCTCGCCCTTTTAGTCGATAAAAATACAGGCAGTGCGGCCGAGGTCCTCGCCGCCGCCTTGGCAGACCACCACCGTGCCATCATTATTGGCAGCTCAAGCTTTGGCAAAGGTATGGTTCAGATTTCCACCACACTACCTAATGGGGGCCATCTTGCCCTCTCATGGGCACGGCTGAACGCCCCCCAAGGGTGGAGTTTACAAGGGCTTGGGGTCATTCCCTCTATCTGCACCACCCCACAAAGCCATTATTCTCTCAAAGCCCAATTCTCTGCTTTGCAAGAAGGGCACTCCCTAATGGCCACGACCCTACAACAAGCACATCTCATCCATGAGGATAGTCCAGCCGATACACGCCTTGCCCTCCGCGCTATTTGCCCCCCCTCTCCCCCCACAATAACCGACCTCTCCACCGCCCTCACTGTACTCTCTAAGCCGCATTTTTATCAGGCTGCCCTATTCAGCACCCCCACCATAAACGCTCCCTAACCCCCTCCATTGCAGAAAGAAACTCCCCATGGTCCACGGTCTTAAATCCGGCTTTTGGATACGCGCCACATTACGCCGCCTCAACCAAAATGGCCTCATCGCCGTTATTGCCCATAAAGGCGATGAAGATGCTGGCAGCATCTTTATCATCCTCACCGCCAGGGACGGCCAAACCGCCATTTTACAAGAAGATGATACAAGTTGGCATCGCCATAATTTCACAGCCACCGCCACAGAATCTACCGCACAACAAGCAATGCACTATCTCGAACGCCAAAAACGCTTTGACCCTGACCTCTGGATTATCGAGATTGATGTCCCCGACATCACCCACCCCCTAGAAAAAGAACTCGGCACCCGGCGTATCCACTAAACAAACAACCTTGTTCACAAACGCCACAGCCACCAACCTGTAACCAATAGGCCACATTTCCTCTCATTCGATGCGGCCAAATGCTACTATGGCCAGTTCCTCCATTGCTTTTGCCTCCATTTTCAGAGAAAAGAATAACCATCTGTCTGGTTGGAGAGTAATTACATGACTGCACGCACCTCCATTACATCACTGCTGGCCCGTGGTGCCTGTGCCGCCTGCCTGTCAGCCATGGCGTTTGGTGCGGCAAAAGCGCAACCCGTCCGCGGCCTCTATGTTGCTGGAGCCGCTGGAGCAAGCTTCAACCAATCACAGACAGTCAACCCACATACAAAGCTCTTTCCCCATGGTCGTGATGATTATACGACAGGCATCACCGGCCTCGGTAGCATCGGCTGGGGGCTAGGCAACGGTTTCCGTGTGGAAGTCGAAGGGAACTACCGTAATAATCGTCTCTCCCGCTTCCACTCCCCCGGCTTCAGCTCCACCGCTCACGGCCATCAGCAAAAATATGGCGGCATGGCGAACGCCTTATTTGATATGGATATCGGCCAGAATTGGATTTACCCCTATTTCGGCTTTGGTATTGGCTATGCACGGCAATTCACAAACACCACAATCCAAGGGACAGGAGCCAATAAAGGCTTCCGTCAGCGTGTAGATGATGGTGCTAACGGCTTTGCTTACCAAGGTATCTTCGGGACATCCCTCCCTATCCCGTGGGTCGTTGGCCTTTCCACCACGATGGAATATCGCTTCTACACTATTACGGGCCATCACCGTCATTATGCAGAAGCGAGCTATAACATCGCCAATACAAATAGCGGTCCTGTAGGCGGCCGCCGTAGCAGCCGGACCGACTTCAACCACTCTTTAATGCTTGGCTTGCGGTATGAGTTCAACCCGGCCCCCCCACCGCCCAAACCAACACAAACCATTGCTGCCCCAGCCCCTGCCCCCATTCGTACCTATCTTGTCTTTTTCGATTGGGACCGCGATACATTATCCGACCGCGCCCGCTCAATCGTAGAGACCGCCGCGCGTAACTCTACTTCCGCGCAATTTACTCGCATCCAAGTAAATGGCCATGCCGATTCCTCTGCCGTTCACCCCGGCAGCAAAAAAGCGAGCAGCTACAACATGGCCCTTTCGCTACGCCGTGCCCAAAGCGTCAAAGCGGAGCTAATTCGTGATGGTGTCCCCTCTGGGGTAATCGACATCCATGGCTATGGCGATACCCAACCGCTCGTCTCCACACGTCCCGGTAAAGCAGAACCACAAAACCGCCGTGTGGAAATCGACTTCCAGTAACATTCCCTATCAATATTCTCCCTAACAAAGAAACCGGCATAGCCACACACTATGCCGGTTTCTTTATAGTCACCTAACTAATTTATATGCGGATGAAGCCCTACAAACCTCCATCCGCATAATCTCTTACTTCTTCACGTTAGGTTGTGCCGCCTTAGTGACCGCTTTATGGGCCACAACGCGCCTCTTATGCGCGACAACCACAGATTTTTTACTCACCTCCCCAGCAGCTACAGCGGCAACACCAGCAGGTTGCTCAACATGCACCTGCACTGCCACCATACGGCGCGGTTGTGCATGAGCAGGGATTAACTCCACAGAGAAGGAATCATCCCCCTTATAATCCACCGCAGGCGTATATTCGACATAAGTCCGGTTATCATAGCTATAGAGAAAAACCTTCCCATGCTCTGGGGCCGGCACTACCCCAAAGGAAACATAGCTCCCACCACCACCTTTACTGACAGCAAAGGGGCACATACCCCCATCACCTGCCAGCACGGTCATCGTCACACTCATCCGCCCTGTAGCATCTGTCTGTAAAGGCGACACCTCACACCGCGCCGCCCGTTTCTCATTCGCAAAAGGATTCGGTAGCATCGCCGTCTCTGATGTCCGTGATTGATTCCCCGCACATCCACTAAAAGCGAGCAAAGCCGCCCCCATCAATCCTTTTAATAAAACGCTATTACGCTGCACAGCACACTCCTTCAAAACACATCACTATCCAAGGCCCCATCAGAGATATCCCCTCATGTGGCAGATTCGCACCGGCACGATACGCTCTCAACGCACTCATGAGAATGCAATCTCGTATATTTCTTTCCTCCCTCCTACCACCAAAGGGGCAGACTTTCCCCCAAGAGCATGATAAGAGGCGAAAGACCTGTTTGCGGGAGTTTTCTAAATGTCTCTTCTGTTTCGCCGCCTAGCCTTTCTTAAAACAGGGCTAGCTCTTTCTACTGCGTTACTCTGTTCCGGCTTGCCCGCAGCTTATGGGGCTGCCTGCCACACATCAGAGGCAGACCACTCAGCCTTTAATCTTGCTGGCCTCAAATCCGAGCTCATGGTCACAGCTCTCTCCTGCCATACGCAAGATCGCTATAACCAATTCATCACCCGCTTCCTCCCCATCCTTACTGAATCAGAAAAACACCTCGATTCCTATTTCCGCCGTACCTTTGGCAGCCAAGCTCAAAGAAAGCACGATGATTACATCACCCAGCTTGCTGATGTACAATCACTCGGCGGCCTCAAATCAGGCACAGCCTTCTGCGCCCAGCGCGTCCCTATGTATGATGAGGTTGATGCCCTAGACGATTCAAGCTCCGATCTCGCCCATTATGCCGAGGCTAAAGACATCGCCCAACCTGCCTCTTACGAGAGTTGCACCGCCCCCAGTGCCCCTCATCGTACCCGCACCCGCCGCCGCTAGGACATCCACACACATCATCTAAAACAGGACCACAGAATGGCCGATATGTTCGGACAGGACGAGCTACCCAGCCCCTCCAACCCCTCATCTCCTCATACATATGATGCCGAGTCTATTGAAGTTCTCGAAGGGTTAGAGCCTGTCCGCCGTCGCCCCGGCATGTATATCGGCGGCACAGATGATACCGCCTATCATCACCTCGCTTCTGAAATCATCGATAACGCTATGGATGAAGCCGTAGCGGGCCATGCAACGCTTATCGAGGTCCATCTCGAAGACGCCCATACCCTGATGGTCCGCGATAATGGACGCGGCATCCCCACCGATCCTCACCCTCGCTTCCCAGAAAAATCCGCCCTAGAGGTCATTTTCACTACCCTCCATGCTGGTGGTAAGTTCTCTGGTAAATCCTACGCTACCTCTGGCGGCTTGCATGGTGTGGGCAGCTCTGTTGTCAATGCCCTCGCCTCCCATTTAGAGGTAGAAGTCTATCGCAACCGCAAAGGCTGGCGACAAACCTTCTCACGCGGCCACACCACCAGCACGCTAGAAAATACCAAACCCGCTATCAAACGCGGCACTATGGTCCGCTTCACCCCCGATAGCGAGATTTTCGGCCCCCTCCATTTTTCACCCCAACGCCTTTACCGCCAATGCCAAGTTAAAGCCGCCCTTTTTCATGGTGTGAGCATCTCATGGTCTTGCGCAGCAGACCTCCTCAAGGGGGAAAACGCCCCGCCTGCCCATACTGTCATCTCCTACCCTAATGGGCTAGAAGATGCCCTGAAAGATGACCTCGGCTCCACCCCTTCTCTGCTAACCCCCCTTTGGGCTGGCCAAGCCGACCTCCCCATCGCCGCAGATGGCCAACCCGGCGGCCGTGTCGAATGGGCCATCGCCTTTTTAGACCAAGGCAGCAGCACCCTCATCTCCTACTGCAACACCATCCCCACCCCCCAAGGCGGCACGCATGAAAATGGCCTCCGCGCTGCCCTTGTCAAAGGGTTTCGCAACTGGGGCGACCAACGCAAAATCCGCCGCTCCAACGCCATTACAGCCGAGGATATTCTCGGCACCATCAATGCCCGCCTCTCTGTCTTTATCCGTAACCCCCAATTCCAAGGCCAAACGAAAGACCGCCTCACCACACAAGAAGCCAGCCGCTTGGTGGAAGGTGCCCTGCGCGACCGCATCGACCATTGGCTCGGTGGCAATCCCCAGCAAGCTGATAACCTCGTCAGCTATATTGTTGAACGCGCTGAAGAACGCCTCCGCCGCCGTGAAGCTCGTGAGACAACACGCAAAACCGCCACGCGCCGCCTACGCCTCCCCGGCAAATTAACCGACTGCTCCCGCAGCAACGCCCATGAGACCGAGCTTTTCCTTGTTGAGGGGGAATCCGCCGGTGGTTCCGCCCGCCAAGCGCGCGATAGAGAAACACAAGCCGTCCTCCCCCTACGCGGCAAGATTCTCAATGTCGCCTCCGCCACGCAAGAAAAACTCCGCACCAATACCGAGCTACGCGACCTCATCGAGGCCATGGGCTGCGGCTTTGGCAAAACATTAGACCTCTCCAAACTCCGCTATGGCCGCATCATCATCATGACAGATGCCGATGTCGATGGTGCCCATATCGCTTCCTTATTGATGACCTTCTTCTTCCGCGAGATGCCCGACCTCGTCCGGCAAGGCCATCTTTACCTCGCCCAACCCCCTCTTTATCGCCTCACTCATGGCAGCAAAACCATCTACGCCATGGATGATCTCGACCGCGACCGCCGTCTAAAAACAGACTTTAAGCCTAACGCTAAGGTCGAAATCTCTCGCTTTAAAGGCCTTGGAGAAATGCCCGTCTCCGACCTTAAAGAAACCACCATGTCACCCACACGCCGCACCCTGTTGCGCGTTACCGTCCCCACGGAAGAGAACCTCCTCACGCGCAACCGCATCGAAAGCCTCATGGGTCGCAAGCCGGAGCTTCGCTTCCAATTCATTCAAGAACAAGCCCGCTCTGTCGAGCTTTTGGACATCTAACTCCTCACTAAAAAGGGCGTCCCCTTATTGAAGGAACGCCCTCCCCGCTTAAAATACCGGATGAGCCGGGTCCGCTCCCATCCGCCCATCAGAGCGGTCAAGCGTCCGTATCGCCGCCATTTCATCGGCTGTCAAAACAAAGTCAAACAACGCCACATTCTCTGCCATTCGCTCCCGATGCACCGATTTAGGGATGACAATAACCTCATTCTGCAAATGCCACCGCAGAATCACTTGGGCAGGGCTTTTATGATGCCGCTTCGCAATACGGCCAATCACCTCATTATCTAACACCGTCCCCTTCCCCAAGGGCCGCCATGCCTCTGTCTGAATCCCAACCTCTTTATGGAAAGCCCGCAACGCCTCTTGTTGAAACACAGGATGAATCTCAATCTGATTCACTGCGGGGACAACACCCGTCTCCTCAATAATCTTCTGGAGATGGTCTTTCTCAAAATTAGAAACCCCAATAGAGCGCACACGCCCTTGCTTTTTCAGCTCAATCAAAGCCTTCCATGTCTCTACATATAAACCCTGCTGCGGCATCGCCCAATGGATGAGATATAAATCCACAACATCACGTTTTAATAAACGCGCACTCTCATCAAAAGCCCGCAAGGTCGCATCATAACCCTGCTCATCATTCCATACTTTCGTTGTCACGAAGATATCAGGATGATCACGCAAACCATCCCCAACACCCGCCTCATTGCGGTAAAGCCGCGCTGTATCAACGGCCTTATACCCAACATCAATCGCCGTCTTTACCACCTCAGCCGTTTTATCCGGCGGTGTTTCCCACACACCAAGGCCAATCCACGGCATCGTCTGCCCATCATTCAGCGTAACACGCGCCGCCGCATTTTTTGGGAACTCACTCATAAGCCCCTCCCTTCTAAGGATTCGCCACCATGACTAGCCATGGGGCACACCCCATCATCTACGCTCTCCACTCCATAAACAACTATCCCTTTTTTAACCTCTATTCCTCAAATAACCCCATCTGCACCGGCACTACCTCATCCCGCACCCCAAGAGCAGAAATAGTTAATCCAAGCAAACGGATAGGCCGCTCCAACGGGAAGAAACTACGCAATAATTCCAAAGCCATCCGCCGTAACACAGCCCCCTCCACAATCGGAAACGGAGCCGAACGCGCCCGCGTTACTGTATGAAACCCCGCATAACGCAACTTCAACGTCACCGTTCGCCCCGCAATGGACTTCTGCTCACACGCCATTATCAACTTCGCAACAATCCCCTCCAATGTAGCAGCAAGGCTCTCCCACGCCTCTACATCACGCGCAAAGGTCGTCTCCGTCCCCAAAGATTTGCGCGGCCTATTCACCTCAACCGGTCGATAATCCACCCCCCGCGCAATATCATGATAAAACTGAGCAGAACTCCCAAAATATTGACGCAACGCCGCCACACTCCATGTCTTTAAATCCGCTCCCGTATAAATCCCAAGCTTATGCATCCGCGCCGTTGTCGCAGGCCCCACACCATGAAACCTCTCCACCGGCAAATCCGCTACAAACGCCGCCCCCCGCTGAGGAGGAATCACAAACAACCCATTAGGCTTCCGCTGCCCAGACGCCAATTTCGCCAAAAAGCGATTATACGACACCCCCGCTGATGCCGTTAAACCCGTCTCTTTCTGAATCTCACGCCGAATCGCCTCAGCAATCGCCGTGGCCGAGCCATAAGCCGCCCATTGTTCCGTCACATCCAAATAAGCTTCATCTAATGCAAGAGGCTGAATCATCAGCGTATAACGCCTAAAAACGTCATGAATCTGGGCCGATACCGCCCGATAAACCTCAAAACGCGGCGGCACAAAAATCAATTCCGGGCACCGCTCCAACGCTTTATGGGAGGGCAAAGCAGACCGCACCCCATAAGCACGCGCCTCATAACTCGCTGCCGCTACCACACCCCGTCCCGCAGCACGCCCCACCGCCACAGGCCGCCCCCGTAACGCTGGATTATCCCGTTGCTCGATAGACGCATAAAACGCATCCATATCCACATGCAGGATGCGCCGTATCCCCTCCTCCCCGTCACCTTTAGGCTTCGCGTTCATCCTCATACCATCCTAATATGGGATAACGCCTTTAAAAGGACGCCTTGGGCATAGGCATATAACTCCCCACTACCAACGCTAAAATCGTTACATTCGGGCTTTCCGCCGCACTATGGCACACAGTCGTTTCAGGCCCCGGTAGAATCAAAGGAGCCTGAAACTCCGGCTCCGTACTTTGCGGCCATAATACCATCTGCCCACTCGCTTTAATCTGCACCGCCTTAATCGTTGCTTCAAAACTATCCGAAACATCCGACCGCTGCATCGCCACCACATAATCCCCATTCCGCGGCCTACGCCCCAATTCGGAGAAATTAATGACAATCACCACCGAACCTTCTTGAAATACCCGATTCATGGACTGCCCCTTCACCATCAGCCCATAACGCTTTAGCCCTGGATATGCCGAATCCTGCGGGATCGTAATGGCATAACGGTCCAGCACAGGCCATTCCTGCGCCTCTTTCCACACTCCAGCCTGCACCTCTCCACAAACTTGAATCTGCGCTACTGGCAAAGAAGGCGCAGACGCCCCATCAGAGGCCTGCGCTGCGTCTTCTTCCCCCTTATGGCTAATTTCCGCTACCAAACGACTCACCGGCACACCAAGCACTTGCGCCAAAGCCGCCAATTTATCCGTCCGCGGTAGATGTTTTCTCCGGCGCATATCCCGCAAAAAATCCACCCCAACAGCAGGATTAATCTCACGCGCCTTCAAACAAGCCCGTCTATCTGAAAGACCCTGCTCATCCAAAAGCGTATCAAGAAGATTCAATAACGATTCAATAGACATGCGGGAATTATCCCTAATTCCAAAAAAAATGTCTATACGGGATTTTCCCCTAATTTAACTTGACATTCGAGGATATTTCCCCGCATTTTAAAACTGTTCCTCGGCTAGATGTCGCTTACACATCTTTTATAAGGAAAAATACCCACACCATCCTCTCAAAAACCCACGCCTCTACCCCATCATGATTCATTTTTGAGGAGTCGTCCTTTGTCACGCACCACCCATCTTATCACCACCCCCACACGGGAACGCACACGCAAGGTCGATTATGAGACCCTTGGCCGCCGCCGCCGCCGCGCCAATACCCTAGGCGCGCTTTCTTCACGCCTCAAAGCTGAAGTAATTTCGGAGGCAGAACAATGGGCTAAAGATTGGATGTTGGCCGAGCATGGCTATCTCGACATCATGAAAGATGGCGGAGCCCCTGCCCTCGCAGGAAATGTCTTCACCTTTAACGCCCTACAAGGCAAAGCGTGGGGCCGCCTCAAAGCATTCCGCCGCCATGCAGGGCGCGAGCGGCATCAACTCCTCGTCAATTTACTTGGGTTGGGATGGTCCTTTACCTCACTCGGCTCCAAACTCTACCCTAATCTCCACCCCGATCGCGCCCGCAAAAAAGCCGCCGATGACTGCGCCACCACACTGGAGATGCTCGCTGATTTTTGGCTAGAACAACGGCGCGCCAAAGCCCGCCAAGCCGTCCATATCGCCCGACAACACCGCCAAGGGTTAGATATTCCCACCCTCTCCAAAACCTATAATATCGCCCCTAAAGGCATGCAAAAAATCATCCAACATGGCGAGCATATCCTCAACAAACCGCAGAAAATCACCGCTGTTGAACTACGCTCCTAAATAAAATCACCACCACCTCATTTTCTCATTGACAGCCCGCCCGCTTTCCCCTATAAAAACCTCATCATCGCGAGCCGTGTGCCAATAAGGCATACGGCTTTTTTATTGCCGCAACCCGGCACCTAGAATCTGGTCGATAGAGCCCCTTTCATACGGCTCATCCCACATATTCCTTCTCTAAAAAACGGATGTCTCTTATGGCACAGGCCCTCTCTACCGCCGAGCAGCCGCTCGGACGCGGTCGCATTGTCACAACCAAACGCGGCCGCTGCGTCGTTTTAGCCGAGGACGGCCCCCGCCTCGTTCTCTGCCCCCTCTATGAAGCACCAGACCTCCATCATAGAGCTGACATTCCCCTTAGCTGGCGCGATGAACTTATTTTGGGCCTGAAACAAAATGCTGTCATTAGAGCCATCCCCTTCCTCAAACAACGCAATGCCGTCATAGCAGAGGACGCCTATATCTCCGCTCTAACACTCACCCAGCTCCGCCTCCGCACCCATAGGGAGCTACAAATCAGCACGCTAGAGAGCAAACGCCTCCCCCTTTTCTCTGGTCGGCCCATTCGCCACTCTGCACATCTCAAACACCTTACATGAAGACACAGCGCAAAAAGCCCGTCACGTTCTCACAATCTCTCTTTGATGAAATGATGGAGGACCTCATGCTCGGCCACCCCTTGCATGACATCTGCTCTGGCACACATCGCCCCACCCTCCGTAGCTTCTATCGCTGGCTATACAAAAAACCAGCCCTCCTTCCCCGCTACCGCCATGCAAGAGACCTCTCAGCTGATAGCTTAGAGGCCAAAATCCTCTCTCATCTTGCAACCCTGCCCGATAAAGCCGACACCGCCACCGTCAACCTCTTTAAACTCCAGTTCGACACACTTCGCTGGCTTATGGCCCGGCGCGCGCCCAAACGCTATGGTGAACGACAAACAGTCGAACATACTGGCCAAGAGGGCGGCCCCCTTCACACTATCCAACGCGTCATTATCGACCCCAACACCCCTCCTCCAGATAATAAAACTGATACCTTAATGAAGGGGTAAACCCTCATGCCGCCTCAGACCCACCTCACCATCACCACCCCACGTGCCTTTGCTCCCTTGCTCAAACCATCACGCTATAAAGGCATCTGGGGCGGCCGCGGCTCCGGCAAATCGCACTTCTTCGCCGGCTTATTAATCGAACAAGCCACACTCCACCCCGGCCTCCGCGCTGTCTGCATCCGCGAAATCCAAAAATCCCTCGCAACATCTGTTCATCAGTTACTTTGCGACACAATCAACCGGCTAGGATTACACCACCACTTCACCATTAAAGAGAGAGAAATCATCACCCCCGGCGGAGGCGTCATCTTGTTCCAAGGCATGCAAACCCATAACGCCGAAACCATTAAATCACTCGAAGGCATGGACATCGCATGGGTGGAAGAAGCCCAATCCCTCTCTGCCCACTCCCTCAAACTCCTCCGCCCCACCATCCGCAAGCCCGGTTCAGAAATCTGGTTCAGCTGGAACCCCAACTACCCTTCCGACCCTGTCGATGCCTTCATGCGTAACCCCTCTCATGAGGATGACCCCTCCATCATCACCATCCACGCACGCTGGTCCGACAACCCTTGGTTCCCAAATGTTTTGAATGAGGAACGAAAACGCGACCAAACATTACGTCCACAAGATTACGACCATATTTGGGAAGGAGATTACCAACAGCATCATGATGCCCTCATCTTCCCCGACCGCATCAGCATAAAATCATTCACCGCTCCCGAAGCTTGCCGCTTCTATTTCGGTGTAGATTGGGGCTTCTCACGGGACCCCACCGCTCTCGTCCGCTGCTTCATCCATGACGATATCCTCCATATCGACTATGAGGCTGGCGGCACAAACATCCCCTTAGACCAACTCCCCTCCCTCTTCGAGACACTCCCCGCCATCCGTCATTGGCCTATCCGCGCCGATAATGCCCGTCCCGAAACCATCAATTACCTCAAAAACCGTCATCACTTCCGCATCACGTCCGCCAAAAAATGGCCCGGCAGCGTGCAAGACGGCATAGAGCGTCTCAAATCATTCCGCGCCATCCATATCCATCCACGCTGCGTAGAAACCGCACGGGAGTTCCGCCTCTATCGCTATAAAACTGACCCTCTCACCGGCGACATCCTCCCCCATATTGAAGACGCCAATAACCATTATATCGATGCGCTTCGCTACGCGTTGGACGGCCTCATTACCAACCACACCCCCCTGCCGGACTTCTCACGTTTTGCCTAGCCACACTAATCCTCACTGCCCAGCCATTATCCCCCATAAAATAAAACCACCCACAGCCCCACCCAACACCACACCAGCACAAACAGCCAACCATAACATCCGTGCTGCAATGCGTTGCGGCGGCGCTTTCCAATCTAACCATCCCATAAACCAATGTCCTCCCCGTTAAAGATAGGTCTTTCTCATGTCCGGCTTCTCCCTAACACGCCTCTTTACCAAGAAGCAGCCCACCCCCTCTCATAACAGGCAAGACCCCCTTCCACCACGCCACCCTACTACCCCTCATAAAACGCCTGTCTCATGGCTCAAACGCCTAAGACGCACCGAGCCACCCACCCTCTCCCCCAACACAACCTCACACTTCATGCCCTACCAACCACCACCGGGTATCGTGCCAGAAGGTTATAACCGCCCCACCCCTCTTGGATCCGATGCCGCGCCTAGCACCACAGCAGACATCACCAGTTGGGCTATGGGCCAAACCACCTCCCAACCCTCTTGGATGGCCGATGGTTTGGGCTTTCTTGGCTACCCAACCCTCGCTCAAATGGCCCAACGCGCCGAATTCCGCAAACCTTGCGATGTCATCGCCCGTGAAGCTACGCGAGAATGGATTAGCCTTAGCACACATAATCCTGCCGATTGTCCCCCTCCCGGAATCCCTCAAGACCCTACAACCCGCCTCCACGCGCTTGAAGTCGAAATGAAACGACTCAATATTCGCGAACTCCTCCACCAACAAATCCTTGATAGCCTACTCTACGGCATCGGCCATATTTGGCTAAATATGGCTGACACACCCCGCACAACATACGGCCAAACCCTCCCCCTCCCCCTCACCTCCAACGGCGTCCGCAAAGGCACACTCGCCGGGCTAAAAACAATCGAGCCCATTTGGACAACCCCCAACGCCTATAATGCAGACTCCCCCCTACAAGATGATTATTACCGCCCCCGTAATTGGTGGGTGCAAGGCTGCCTCGTCCATCGCGACCGTCTCATCAGCATGATCCCCTACGGCGTGTCAGACCTTTTTAAACCTTCCTTCAATTTTGGCGGTATGAGCCTCACCCAACAGCTACGTCCGTATGTTCATAATTTCTTACGAACACGGAACAGCATCAGCAACATCACCGCCAACTTCTCCAAACTGGTTTTAAAAACCGACATGGGCGGCCTCATGGCCACCGGCACCAGTGATGAAGCAGACCCCACAACCTCCATCACAGGCCGCGCCTCCTTTATGCAGAAGATATCGGAAGGCCAAGACATCATCGTAGCCGACCACCAAAATGAGGACATCTCCATCATTGCCACGCCCCTCACCGGGCTGGCAGACCTCCAAGCACAAGCTATGGAGGCCATGGCCTCCATCCCCGGTATCCCCTTAGTCAAACTCTTTGGCATTACACCCAACGGGTTAAACGCCTCCTCAGCAGGAGAAATCCGCGTCTTTTATGATGAAATCGCCGCCTTTCAAGAAGCTCATATGCGCCCCGTTCTCACGCGGCTACTCACCCTCCTGCAACTCAATCTCTGGGGGGCGACCGACCCCGCTTTAGAAATCACCTTCAACCCCCTTTGGCAGCACCTCTCCGCCACGCCAGAGCCAACTTCTTCCAAAGAGAGCCCATGACCATCCTCGCTTATGACCGCAGCGGCTCTGTCCGCAGCTTTGATGATAATGGCCGCCTGCGTGTAGAGCGCACCCCCATCAGCAAAGCTAATATCTGCACTTATCAAGGCCGAGAAATCCCCCATTACGACACACTCGGCCTGCATCCAGACCAGCCATACCGCCTCCTGCGTGACCCTCACGAACTCGCAAAAGCAGCAGACAGCTTTAACTCTCTCCCTATTCTAGAGGAGCATATCCCCACCAGTGCCCAGGCCCACCCACGAGAACTCACCGTTGGGGCCACCATGGATAATGCCCTCTTTGAAGCCCCCTACCTGACCGTCGGCATGGTCATTTTCGATGGCCCCGCCATCGCCCGCATCCAATCCGGTGAGCAGAAAGAACTTTCCTGCGGCTACGCTTATGAGGCCGATATGACACCCGGCACATATGGGGGCCAACCTTATGATGGCCGCATGATTAACATTCGAGGCAATCATATTGCTCTCGTAACAAAAGGTCGAGCCGGACCAGATGTCCTCGTCCACGATTCATCTCCCTCTCCGGCTTCCCCCTCACATAATAGGACACACACCACCATGACAAAAACAGATGCACATTCCCCCGCTATAGAGAGCGACATTCCTAACACACCGCCACATAATGAGGCAGAAACCATCAAAACACATCAACCAACAGACCTACCGGCTGAAAATCCGGCTGAAGATAAAGAAGCCGCCCTCAACGCCGCTATTCAAAAGGCCATCGCCGCCGACCGCGCCTTACGCCTCGCCACAGAAGAAGCCTGCCGCCTCGTTCGTCCCCTCGTTGGCGATGTTCACGGTATGGATAGCGCAGAGGATGTTTATCGCTACGCTCTTCAACACTCTGGTATGGCCGCCGATAGCCTCACAGAGGTTAATCAAGCGGGCTTGCGCGCACTTGTCCATGCACGCCTCGCCACTATGGCTCCACCGGCTTATAACGCGGCTCACGCTCCCCTCGCAGCCGATAAAGCTTCCGCCTCCTATAGCGCACCACGCCGTTATTAATCACCTCTCCATCCTATAAGCAGGAATCTTTTCCATGTCCGATTTCCAACAGACAGTCTCATACACATGGCCGCAAGGCTTCCCCGGTGCCCCCGCTAGTGCCAACCCCATCCGCACCTCCATCGCGCCAGAAGGCGGATTCGTCGCGGGTAATAATGGCCTCACCATCGCTCATTTCGCATGGCGCAATGATGACGGCATTACCCTGAGCAACAGCGGCACGACCGCACCGGCAGGCTTCCTTTATCGCAGCCAGCAAGGCGTGATGACACAATATCTCCAATCCGCCACAATGACACTCCCCGCAGGCTTTGCCGCAAGCCTTGCAGAAGGTGGTGACTTCTGGGCACTCGCCACAACAGCTTCCAATGCTGGCCAAGCCGTTTACGCCAATACAACCGATGGCAGCTTACAAACCGCTTCTCCATCCAACACACCACAGGGCACCGTTCCAACAGGCTGGGTCGTCTCTCGCGGTGGTGCAGCGGGAGAACTCATCATCATCTCCGGCCCAATGCACCCTGTAGCGGCCTAATTGCGCTGTCATATCTCTATACCCCAAAAACTCATTAAGGCATTCGCATGACCTACTCCATCTCCCCTGCCATGCTTCAACGCGATTTCGGCGTCCATGGCATCCTTGACCATAACTTAGCCTTCGACAACGCTACGGCCCCTAACTCAGGGATTCCGAGCATTTTCTCCACCTATACAGACCCCCGCACGATCAAAGCGATCATCACCCCTATCCGCGCCGAAGCCATCTATGGTCAGGGGCAAAAGGGCGACTGGCTGACAGATACCGCCCAATTCCCTTTCGTAGAACTCTCCGGCCAGACAGCCTCCTACGGCGATTATGATAGCTCCGGCGATAGTGACGCCAACGCTAACTGGGTCCAACGTCAATCCTTCCACTTCCAGACATGGACAAAATGGGGTGAGCGTGAAGCAGAACGCATGGGGGCTGCCCGACTAGACTGGGTCTCCCGTAAGAATGAGGCCTCCATCTCTGTCCTTAATAAAACAAGCAACCGCATCAGCCTATTCGGTATGGAAGGCCTACAGCTGCGCGGTGCCCTCAATGACACCGCCCTACCACCGGCCATCCAACCTAGCCCCAAAATCGGCCCTTCCGGCACTGCCACAGGCAGCAATGACTGGCTGAGCATGACCGACCCGGTGCAGGTCTATAACGACATCCTCAAAGCCTTCCAGCAGCTCTCCGAGCAGATGGGCGGCAATGTCACGTTAGAAAGCCCATTGACACTCGTCATCCCGACAGAGCGTCAGCAATGCTTGCTTTATAGCAACCAATACCGCACATCCCTCCGCGATTTACTGCGCGAAAACCTACCGAACTTGAAGATCGAAACCCTGCCAGAAGCCGGAAGCACACTTTCGGGCGGCCAGACAAAGGTAACGCAGCTGCAACTCTTCCTACGCGAAGTTGATGGGCAAGAGAGCGTCACTACCGCCTTCACCGAGAAACTCCGCGCTCACACGGTAGAACGCTACAGCTCCTACATCCGCCAAAAGAAATCGCAAGGCAGCTGGGGGACCATCTGGTTCTACCCCGTCGCCTGCGTCACCATGACAGGAATCTAACCTATGGCCGATCATGTCACCGTTCTCTGCCGCCTCCCATCCGGCATCCGGCTCGAGCTGCACGACCTGCCTAGCCTGAGCGAACGCGCTCAGGCTAATGCCCCTATTATGGCCCCTCCACAGGCCCGTGCATCCATCACACTCAACGGCATCCGACAAGACCCACACTACCACCCGTTGGAAAACCGGCTCCTTGGCCGCGCTGGTCGCACCAATGTCCCCACAGATTTTTGGAAGGCATGGCTAGAGCAAAACAAAACTTCCAGCCTCGTCACCCAGAAACTCGTTTTTGCCGAAACCACAATCGCCCGCGCTGATAACGCCATGAACGAACTCGCCAAAGAACGTACCGGCCTTGAAGGAGCCGAACATACATCTTTGGTTGGGGACGTCACCCCACTGCACTCTGCTGCATAAACCTCCCTATACCCTGCCTTCCCGTCTTTATGAGGGGAAGGCAGCCTCTCGGCTCATTTCCTTGTAAGGACACCCGCATGACCCCAGAACCACCGATGACATCCCCTGGCATTGTTTCCTTTTCCTATACGGATTGGTTAGCGGCGTACCCTTCCTTTTCCGAAACCATCACCGCCCCACAAGCCGAGAGCTTCTTTCACCTTGCCGAGCTTATCCTCAATAACACGGCCCGCTCCCCTATTCAGAGCCTCACACAACGGCGAACACTCCTCTGGCTGCTCGTAGCTCATCAGGCACAGCTTTTTGCCAATAACAAAGCGTATGATGCTAACGCATCCTCTCCTACCACCCCACCTGTTGGGCGCATCGCCTCCGCCACACGCGGATCCGTATCCATCAGCTTTGATGGCAGTGCCCTCCCCAAACAAGCAGGATGGTTCAACCAAACACAATATGGTCTTATGTTCTGGCAGGCTACCGCACCATTACGGCAAATGCGCTTCCTACCGGGGCGAACCCATCCCCCTCGCCTGTGGCCTTAACCCCAAAGCAGCCACCAAACCGCATAAATCAAAATAAAGGGCACTAACAACCGCACAATCATGCGTACCGTAAGGCCCTCTCCCTCCCCGCCAGAACGTACCATTAAAAAGATGGTCCGTGTCAAAGAGAGCAAACACAAAATCACCACCACCGCAAACAACACAACCTTGCCTGTCACAGCACCATACATGGACACCTACCTCCTTACATCTACCAAGCCACGATATACCCAATAGCCCGGTCACTTATACAGCCTTAAAGTGGCGGAGTGCTCCCCTTTCGTCAATCAAAACAGCCCGTCCCCCTCATATAATATACAGGACCTCCACATTATGCCGTCTGCCCTTAAAGGGGGCCAAAAAGCCCTTTCTTTGCTCCTAAAACTCACCCAATCCGCCACAAAAACAAACGTTTCGGTCGGCTATTTCCCACAAGACCACTATCCAGACGGCACCCCCTTAGCCCAAATCGCAAGCGTGCAAGAATATGGCACCACCACCATTCCCGCTCGTCCCTTCCTCCGCTCTACAATTGCCAACCGCCAAACCGCCTGGGCACAACAAGCCCGCCAGCTACTCCAAAATCCCGACACATCCCCCCAAAAGGCCCTCACAACCCTTGGCCAAACCATCGTCACGGATATTCAAACCACAATAGACCACATCACAACCCCACCACTCAAACCCACTACAATCTCACACAAAACACAACATCATAGCCCCCAACCACAAAAACCACTCATCGATACGGGCCTCCTTCGCAGCAGCCTCCGCTCGCAACTCACTCAAGAGTAACCCTCAACAGGCCTCTCCTATGAATCTCTTCTCCCTCACCGCGGACGTAACCGCAGCCCTCAACCCACTCCAACCCGCCCAACTCCGCCGCATGACCGGGACAAAACACGCTGCCGATTACAGCACCACTCCTCTTTATGAGGATATCCCCGTCATGATCGACATCCAACCAGCCCCTAGCAATGCCCTACAGCTCATCGGCAATATCGCCCAACAAAGCGAAAACCGCACAGTTTATCTACGCGGTAACGCTCATACCCTCAGCCGCCCGCTCCAAAGCGGGGGAGACAGCCTCATTTTTGAAGGCTCCGAATGGCTCATCACAAAAATACTCGAACAATGGGGACCCAATGAATGGTGCCGCCTGATAGTCACACGCCAGACCCCACAGAGGTCACAACCCAACTAATCCCAACAGAAAGCACCATCATGCACATGGTGGGAGATTGGCTTACAGAAGTCGCCCTCCCAGCAGATTGGGCTCTCATTCAAGGGCAGCAAAACCGCCTTCCCCCTCCAGCGCAACGTTTTATTGTCATGCAGACCATCACACGCCGCCCTCTCGCAACCAATCGGCATGTTTATGGTCATACCACAACCACCATCACCCAACCGGTAGAACTCGCCATTCAGCTTACTGCCTATGGTGATGATGCCATCACAACCCTTGGGACCATCAGCACCCTCTGGCGCGATCCTGCCGCGGTCAGTTGGTTCCAACAAAAACGAGACGACATGGCCCCCCTCAACACAGGGTCCATTATGCAGCACAGCTTTATCACCGCAGAGCAACAATACGAGGATTCAGCCACATTAACGCTCCTCCTTATCATACAAACCCGCCTCTGCCGCTCCGCTGAAACTGCCTTGGCACTCTCCATGTCCTCCATACGGGAGGTCGATCTGCCATCTCAGCCTCTCTCCCCCATTTCCTAACGCTTCCTCTTTCCCCCTTAACATTAAGGACCCCATCTCATGGCATCCCTTACAAGCACCATCCCCCTTTCCCAAATTGTCACCATCAACCCCGGCACGATTGGAGCCGCTAGCGGCGTCCCCTTCATCAACGGGTTATTCATCACCACACCGGGCGACACATCCACCCTCACCGCTGGGCAGCTCAAAACCTACACCTCTTTGGAAGACGTCACAAAAGACTTCCCCGCCACAAGCCTTGAAGCCCGCATGGCGTCCGTCTATTTCAGCGGTTTTGAGGACGCCACCCAAAGCCCCTCTACCTTGCTCATCTACATGGCTGATGCCGCCCACCAAGCCAGCCCAGCCGACTTGATGGACCTCATCACCAGCCAAACGCAAAACTTCGCTGGCTTTACCACCACATGGGAACCCACATTAACCCAGAAGCAGGCCTTCGCGAACTGGACCGCAAGCCAAGCAGACCGCTACTGGTATGTGCCTTGGGATACGGACGAGCAGGCACGGGCAGAGCAGAACAGTGCCAGCTTCGGCACATGGTTACAAAACCAGAATATTGACGGCACAACCCTGCTCTACCAAGACCCCTTAGCATGTGCTTTCTGCCTAGGCTGGATGGCATCTTTGGATTTCAGCGCAACATCTGGACGCACCAATCTATGCTTCCGCCGCAGCGGATTGCTTACCCCTACCGTAACAGATGCCGTAACCGCTTCCACATTGCGCGCTAATGGCTATAACTTCTACGGGGCTTACGCTAACGGCCTAGGACGCTTCCAATGGCTAGAGGATGGCCATGTCTCAGGCGCGTTCCTCTGGGCTGATAGCTACATCAACCAGATTTGGCTTAACGCCTCCTTCCAATCTGACCTTGTAAATCTCCTGCTTAATGTGGGCCAAATCCCCTATAACGTCACAGGGGACGGGCTCATCTCCGCGAGCGTGCAGGATACCATCAACCAAGCCCTGCGCTTTGGGGCCATCCGCCCCGGCATCCAGCTTACATCCCTGCAAAAACAGCAAATCGACCTCGCAGCAGGCACAACCATCAGCGACACAGTGCAGACACGCGGCTGGTACTTCCAACCTAACGCCTCTACCTCCCCGGCAGATATTCGCGTGGCTCGCAAAAGCCCGCCCTGCCGCTTCTGGTACACGGATGGCCAGTCCGTCCAATCCATCAACCTTGCGTCTATTGAGGTCCAATAATCATGTCAGGCAACGCACTCATCACAGCAGCAGATGCCGTATTCACCCTTACGGTCAAAACTCTGTTCAACACCCCCATCACATTGGAGAACTGGGCCACTGAAAATTCATGGAGCAGTGGGCAAAAAATAAAACTCGCCGCCACAACACTCTCCCTCGATGGCAAAATGAACAAAGGCTACATCCCTTCCCTTTATCCCATGGTGCTCACCTTCTCAGCAGGCTCCAACTCCTTGCTGGTTTTTGATGCCATCGCCACGGCCTCACGTCAGGCCCGCACGGTATATGAACTCAATGGCGAGCTCCTCCTACACGGGTTAGGGCGGCGTTACACCTTCACCAATGGCTGCCTGACGGATTACGACCCCGTCCCCGCCGGCAAAACAACCTTAGGCGACCGCAGCGTGACCATCACATGGGAGAATGTCCTCCCCGCTGGCTTATAAGGACCCCCTTCGTGAAATCCATTGAATGGACCCCAAAAGACGGGTCAGATGCAGGCAAATGCTTTGTCATCTCCCGCATGTCCGCCTTTACGGCGGACCATTGGGCACGGCATGTTGTTCGTGCCCTCGCCCGCGCGGGCGCAAACACCCCGCGCGAGGCCCTACAAAGCGGCATTGTCGGTCTTTCCGGCCAAAGTATGGCTCTATTCGGCCATATGAGTGACGAGGACTGCGACAAAGCCTTCTCCGGCCTGCTTGATTGCGTCAAAATCCGCCGCGACCCGCATAATCAGGCCATCGACCCCGCCCCCCTCATCGAGGCCGACATCTCAGACCCCAACACATTACCCGCTCTCCGGGCGGAGGCCTTCCGGCTTAATGTGGATTTTTTCAAGGCCGCGATTTACCAGATCTACCCTCTCATCGCCATATTGAGGGAGACACAGCCGGAGGACGCAGCCCCACCCGCTGCGTAAACCTCTCAACCCCGATGGCCTTTGTCATCGGGGCAGGCTTAGCCACATTACACGAGCTGAAAACACTTTATGACAGCGAGGATATGTGGCTCCTCTGGGAAGTCGCGGCAGTGGAGCGCGTAAATGGCAATTCTTGATACCCTCATAATCCAACTCGGGCTAGATGGCTCCGGCCTCGCCCAAGGGGCCGCACAAGCCCACCAAAACCTCACGACACTAGAGCAACACGCAAACAACACCGCTCAAACCCTTGCCCAAACAGGCCAACAAGGGGCCGATGCCTTCCGCACCTTCCGGCAAGAAGCCATGGGGGCCCTCGCCCTCTTTACCGGGGGCCGCTCCCTCGCCACATTTGGCCAAGACATCACCCACGCCACTCAAGCTCTCAGCACCCTTGGCCAACAGCTAACAGCCACCCCGCCACAGCTCAACACCCTCCAACAAGCTCTAGCCCCCCTCTCTCAACACCCCACCTCCTTGCTGGAAGACACACCCCTCATACCACACACCCCGCAAGACCACACCCACACCGCCACCTCCCTGACCCCAACATCCCCAATCTCCAATCCCCTCACACACACCTCGCCATCCCCTAACCGCGCTGTGCAAGAATGGGCAAATCTCCTCTCACGCGCCAATCAGCTCACACGCCAAGCCCTCCAAGAGGTCGAGCCTACCCTCCATAATGCCGAGCAAGCCCTCGCCCGGCTCCACCAGCGCAAACAACACCCCAACGCTGATGCCCCAGCCAACAACCCTCTGGCTATGGTGCAAGACCTCTCCGCTTTGCTGACCACCCGCACCATCCTAGCCACACACACACCACCACACTCACCCCCCTCCCGCACGGCAGAACCCCCATTTTACACACCGCCAGCGGCCAAACCACACACACCCAATGCCCCACAACCCAGCCTTACAAAACGCACCGCCGCCGCCTCACAAGCAGCAAACACCCCCCTTACACCAGCCTCACCACCCCACCACCCTACACCATCATTTAACCCACCCCCACCAGCCTCACCCCACCTATCAGAACGAGACGAAACCTCAACACACTGGGCACGCCTCACCCATGCGTTAACCCAAGCAAGTGCTGCACTCGCCCAACACCACCTTCCCCAACAGCACAGCAACACAACCCCGCCACAATTGAGCAACACACACGCCATCACCCAAATTGTGCAAGCGATGGACACCGCCCAACCACGGCACACCACCACCCACAACAACACAACCCACAGCCCCACTATTAACATCACCGTGAAGGCAAACTCACAACACCCAGCGGAAATCGCCCGCGCGGTAGAAGCGAGCATTGCCAAAACCATCACCCGCTACACACTCGCCCATATCAGCTAGACCACAGCGAGCCAGAAAAGAGAGGAACCCCCATGTCCGCCCTTACATCCCTCCGGGCCACGGCCTCCAGCTTTGGGGGTGACGCGTTGGAGAACTGGGCCATCCAACGCGCCGCCCGCCAATGGGGCATTTTCACCAACCCCAAAACCGAAGCAAAAAAAGGCTGGCAAACCACCGCCACCAAACTGCTAGGCAATGACGTCACCACCCTTTTCGGGAAAGGCCCCAAACGCGTCCTCTCCGCCGCTCATGTCTCATCCCTGAAAATAGAAGAAAAATCCTCTATCTGCACCGCCCCGCAAGAAAACACCTCTTTCACCAGCTATAATAAGGTTGCCGCCCCCTACACTGCCACCATCCGCATGATCTGCGATGGGTCAGAAACCGGCAATCTCGCAGAGAACCTCCTCCCCGGTTTTTTACGAGGGGCCCTCGGCGTCGGGCCAGATGCAGTAAAAAGCGATTTTACTAAAACCCTAGTAAACTTAGTAAAAGACACAAATCTTTATGTTGTAATAACACCAGAACATAACTATAGAAACGCAAACATTACTGGCTATAGCTTTACCCGCGCCTCAGACGGCACGGCAGACTACATCGTAGCCGATATCACCCTGCAAGAGGTCAGACAAAGCGCAACATCCCTATGGCCTGAAAGTCAAAAACCTCAAGGATCACCTACACAAAATATGGGCACTACTACCCTCAATCCCGGGGGAGGTTAATTCATGCTCTACACCATCCCCCTCGCCGCCATACCTGCCCAAAGCCTCACCTGCCCCATCGCCGGGTTACAATGCCAATTCTGGCTCCGCCAACTCGCTTCCGGCTTGTATATAGATATCACCGCAAACAACACCCCCCTCCTCCTTGGCACCCTCTGCCAAAATGGGACAGACCTCCTCCGCTCCCCCCTCAGCCCCCTGCCTGGTACCCTCTATTTTGGGGACAACGCCGGCACGTCAGACCCTGACTTCACAGGCCTCGGCTCCCGCTTTCTCCTTTATTATGAGGACAACTCATCATGACCTACACCGCCTCCGCTACGCCCCCCAAAGCCAACAGCTTTACAAAAAAACAAATCATCATTACCTTCTATCTTCCACAAACTGATGGATCTTTTTCCAATTTCACCATTGGGCAAAACCACGCCATCCACGCCCTCATCAAACATGCAGGCGTCGCGCTAGGCTCCGAGGCTGAAATCACTATCAAAGGCCTTATCAGAACAGCACGCAATGGCCTCTCCATCGTGCCCGATTACCCTATGGTGGACGACCTCAACCACC
>NZ_JANIDX010000027.1:0-208 GCF_026385485.1 Bombella pollinis | reverse complement strand
TATCCCCCCACTCATACCCCATATTATCCAACAATCCCCCCATGATAATAGCACAGGGGCCATACCGCCCCTTTTGCGCCAACACCAAATCCGCTGCATTCTCCGCCCATACACGCCTAACACCAGCCTGTACCAACCGCTCAATCGTCCCTTTCCGATCCTCTCGAAACGCTTTCTGCAACCGCTCAATCGATGGCGCATAAGGATA
>NZ_JANIDX010000026.1:0-224 GCF_026385485.1 Bombella pollinis | reverse complement strand
GGTGCTCGGCGATACATATTATACACTGCCATAGCACAATCCCAGTATCTGCCTTTTTGAGAGGTCACCAATATAGCTGCACTCTCCGCAACATTCTTCTCCACACCGGCCTGCACCATCTCATCAATCATCCCCTGCCGGTCTTGCTGAAAACTTCGCGCCATAATCTGAACAGGATCATTCTCCGGATTATAAGCGGGCTTCGCAGGCGTCTTATCCAAAAA
>NZ_JANIDX010000025.1:0-231 GCF_026385485.1 Bombella pollinis | reverse complement strand
GCTTTGTTATGAGGTGGTTTTTGGCCGAGATTGGTGCGGATGCAATCGATGGTTGTGTGCCATTTACCTTCTTGCATTTCTGTTGAGACTTCATGTTGGATGGCGATGGGTAGCCATAGGCCATCCCAAGGGGCTTTGCTGATAAGCTGATGGCTTTGGTTGGTGAGGCTGTCCGGTTGGTTGGGGGAAGGAAGCCAATTTTGAGGGGCGTATTTGCTCTCTAATATAAGA
>NZ_JANIDX010000024.1:0-259 GCF_026385485.1 Bombella pollinis | reverse complement strand
CATCATCTCTGCCCAAAATGGTATGGTTGGCTACCCCAAATATAACGAGGGCGGAACAACCATCACAACACTCCTCCGCCCAAACATCGCCTTCTGGCAATCATTCACCCTAGATAGCAAGTACATCCCTCAAAACTGGCTTCCCCCAGAAAATAAGCCAAGTAGCCTCACCAACCAAAGTCACCAGCTTATCAGCCAAGCCCCTTGGGATGGCCTATGGCTACCCATTGCCATCCAACATGAAGTCTCAACAGAAATA
>NZ_JANIDX010000023.1:0-282 GCF_026385485.1 Bombella pollinis | reverse complement strand
TAAACTCCAACTCCTCAATTATGGCGGTTGGGATCATCACCAAACCCTCACCAACCATTACCGCTCTGGGACTGCGCTAGACCAAATAAAGGGGGTCGTAAACGCAACACATATCCACTATAATTTCAAACAATACACCCCCATTACGCAAGACGAGATCAATAATCTCCCCAACAGCTACAAGCAGCAAATCTCCCAAACAACAGCCCATCTAGGAGTGATTGAAATCTGGGGCGGCTCCTACACTGGCACCCCTCCAAATGGGCAAGAAAAATCAATACC
>NZ_JANIDX010000022.1:0-309 GCF_026385485.1 Bombella pollinis | reverse complement strand
ACAGCTGCACTCTCCGCAACACCTTTTTCTACACCAGCGTCAATCATTGCCTTAATCGTCCCTTGGCGATCGGTTAGAAAGTCCCTTGCAACCACCTCTGCATGATTACGAACTACAGGCTTCGCAGGCGTCTTATCCAAAAAAGCCTTACTACAAATATGTACCTGCTCAATATCGTAAACAAATCGCCATGACCCAGAATTCGCTAAGCGAATACGCTCCTGCCTATCCTTATCCGGCGGCCCATCATCAGGAAACTCAGGATGCAACGCATCATACCCGCTCAACAGCAAACTCACATGCTGCGCA
>NZ_JANIDX010000021.1:0-336 GCF_026385485.1 Bombella pollinis | reverse complement strand
TTATAAAGGCCCTTACCCCGCCCTCTCCATCCTGCAAGACATCTGCTACGCAGCTAAACTCCAACTCCTCAATTATGGCGGTTGGGATCATCACCAAACCCTTACCAACCATTACCGCTCTGGGACTGCGCTAGACCAAATAAAGGGAGTCGTAAACGCAACACATATCAAATATAATATCCGACCTTACACCCCCATTACGCAAGACGAGGCCAACAACCTCCCCAACAGCTACAAGCAGCAAATCTCCCAAACAACAGCCCATCTAGGGGTAGTTGAAATCTGGGGCGGCTCCTACACTGGCACCCCTCCAAATGGGCAAGAAAAATCAATACC
>NZ_JANIDX010000020.1:0-430 GCF_026385485.1 Bombella pollinis | reverse complement strand
AAAAACCTAAGCCGACATTAGCACCATGCCGCTAATCACTTTGGTAGGAATAGTTACATCAACGTGCATTTTAATTATTATTTAATTAACTTTTTTGGTAGATGACGTCTCTCAAATTTGCGTCAAGCGTTAAGTGGGATAACGGATGTACCAGAATGCGATGAAAATCGAGATGAAAAAGCCTAGCTGTAGCTTTTTTCTCTTGTTTTTGGGAAGCATGGTATGGGGGTTAGCTGTTAATGCGCTCCCTACTTATGCGGCACCTGCTGGTGCGGTAGCGACAGCGGCGGCTAGTGATGGGGCCAAGACCTCTCCGATGGTGATGTCCGGTACCGCAGGAGAATGGGGGTATCGTTGTCTATTTCCCCCGACTAATCCGGCAGAAGGACCGCAATTCTGCGTAATGCAGCAAAGCCTAATGATGCAGGGA